>NZ_CP059197.1:362500-642499 GCF_014251735.1 Blattabacterium cuenoti
CGCATTCGCTCGCCACTACTAACGGAATCACTTTTGTTTTCTCTTCCTCTAGATACTTAGATGTTTCAGTTCTCTAGGTTCGCCTTACTTTAAAAAAAGTAATATCATATGATTAATATGATAGGTTGCCCTATTCGGAAATCTGCGGATCAATTTGTATGTGCCAATTCCCGCAGCTTATCGCAGCTTATCACGTCCTTCATCGCCTCTCAGAGCCAAGGCATCCACCATACGCCCTTACTTAGCTTTCTTTATGCTATTTTCCCTTAATGTATTGTATGTTATGTTAAAGAACTTTTAAAATAAATGGAGAATATCGGAATCGAACCGATGACCTCCTGCGTGCAAAACAGGCGCTCTAGCCAGCTGAGCTAATCCCCCTCTCCATATATAGTCTCGCGCGGAATTGAACCGCGGACCTCTACATTATCAGTGTAGCGCTCTAACCATCTGAGCTACGAGACTGATATCAAAAAAAAACTTCTAGCCCGATTCTTCAAAATTTTTTGAATAAAAAAAACTCTAAAAAAGAGATGTTCCAGCCGCACCTTCCGGTACGGCTACCTTGTTACGACTTAGCCCCAGTTATCGATTTTACCTTAAGCAGTTCCTTTTACGGTCACCGATTTCAGGTCCCCCCGACTTCCATGGCTTGACGGGCGGTGTGTACAAGGCCCGGGAACGTATTCACCGCATCATGGCTGATATGCGATTACTAGCGATTCCAACTTCATAGAGTCGAGTTGCAGACTCCAATCCGAACTGAGATCGGTTTTTAGAGATTAGCTTCTGGTTGCCCAGTAGCAAAACCCTTTGTACCGACCATTGTAGCACGTGTGTAGCCCAAGGCATAAGAGCCGTGATGATTTGACGTCATCCCCACCTTCCTCTCGACTTACGTCGGCAGTCTTGTTAGAGTCCCCGACTTTATTCGCTGGCAACTAACAATGAGGGTTGCGCTCGTTGAGGGACTTAACCCAACACCTCACGGCACGAGCTGACGACAACCATGCAGCATCTTGTACTCCGTCCGAAGACTAAACTATTTCTAGCTTATTCGTAGTACATTTAAACCTTGGTAAGGTTCCTCGCGTATCATCGAATTAAACCACATGCTCCACCGCTTGTGCGGGCCCCCGTCAATTCCTTTGAGTTTCAGCCTTGCGACCGTACTCCCCAGGTGGATCACTTATCACTTTCGCTTAGCCGCTGAATACAAAATCCAACAACTAGTGATCATCGTTTACGGCGTGGACTACCAGGGTATCTAATCCTGTTTGCTCCCCACGCTTTCGTGCCTCAGCGTCAGTATAGACTTAGTAACCTGCTTTCGCGATCGGTGTTCTGTGTGATATCTAAGCATTTCACCGCTACACCACACATTCCAGTTACTCCAATCTCACTCTAGCTTATCAGTATCAATAGCTATTTTAACAGTTAAGCTGCAACATTTCACTACTGACTTAACAAACCGCCTACGCACCCTTTAAACCCAATAAATCCGGATAACGCTTGTGTCCTCCGTATTACCGCGGCTGCTGGCACGGAGTTTGCCGACACTTATTCGTATAGTACATTCACAATTCTTATCTCGTAAAAATCTTTATTCCTATACAAAAGCAGTTTACAACCCATAAGGCATTCATCCTGCACGCGGCGTGGCTGGTTCAGAGTTTCCTCCATTGACCAATATTCCTCACTGCTGCCTCCCGTAGGAGTCTGGTCCGTATCTCAGTACCAGTGTGGGGGATCACCCTCTCAGGCCCCCTACCGATCATCGTCTTTGTAGGCATTTACCCTACCAACTAACTAATCGGACGCACGCCTATCTCTTGCCGCATTTATGCTTTAATAATATTATTATGCAATAATATTATATTATAGAATATTAATCCGAGTTTCCTCAGGCTATTTCCTAGCAAAAGGTAAGTTACGTACGTGTTACGCACCCGTTCGCCGGTCGCCATCAAGATCTAAAAAATAGATCCTATGTTGCCCCTCGACTTGCATGTGTTAAGCCCGCCGCTAGCGTTCATCCTGAGCCAGGATCAAACTCTCCGTTGTAATAAATTAAAATACGCAAAAATCTTATTAAAAAATCCTCAGAATCAGGCTTAGAAGCTCTTTAATACTATAAATTACAAAGAACAACCTAAAAGTTTATAAAAAAAAACTTTTTAACATAGACAAATGTATATATATTTTTTTTGTTAAAAAAAAAATAATCTAATTTTATCCAAAAAAAACCTAATAATTTCTAAATTATTTGCCAATCTAAATTATGAGAACTTCAGATTTCGATTTTGGTCTACCATTAGACCTTTTAGCTAATCAACCTGCTGAAGAAAGAGATGAGTCTAGGTTAATGATTATCGATAGAAAGAATAATAGCATTAAACATCAAATATTCAAAAACCTGCACCAATATTTTGAAGAAGGTGATACTATTATTTTCAATAATACAAAAGTATTTCCTGCAAGACTATTCGGAAATAAAGAAAAAACAGAAGCAAAAATAGAGGTATTTTTACTTAGAGAATTAGATCCAATAGACAGGACTTGGGACGTCTTAGTTGATCCAGCAAGAAAAGTTAGAGTAGGAAACAAATTAAATTTTGGACACGGATTAACAGGAGAAGTTATAGACAATACAACTTCTAGAGGAAGAATATTGCAACTTCATTTCAATGGGATACACAAAGAACTCATAAAAAAAATTAAAGAATTAGGAAAAACGCCTTTACCAAAATATATCAAAAGACTACCAGATAAAAATGATGAAGAAAGATATCAAACTATTTATGCAAAGGAAGAAGGTTCTGTTGCAGCCCCTACAGCAGGATTACATTTTTCAAAACATCTATTAAAAAAATTAGAAATAAAAGGAATAAACTTGGTAGAGATAACCTTACATCTTGGATTAGGAAGTTTCTTACCCGTAGAAGTAGAAGATATTTCTAAACATAAAATGGATTCTGAAAAGTGTTTTATAAAAAGAGAAACATGTGATATAGTTAATCAAAGCATACAACAAAAAAAACGTATATGTGCTGTAGGTACTTCATCTATGCGAGCTATAGAAAGTTCTGTTTCTTCCAATAAATATTTAAATCCATTTTCTGGATGGACTAACAAATTTATCTTCCCTCCTTATAATTTCAGTATAGCCAATTCCATGATTACAAATTTTCATATGCCAAAATCAACTCTATTAATGATGACAGTAGCATTTACTGGATATGATCTTCTTATGAAAGCATATAAAATAGCTACAAAAGAAAAGTACAGATTTTATTCATATGGAGATTCAATGCTAATCTTATAAAAGATTATAATTGTTTAAAAAAAACATAATATTAAATAAAAACTTGATATTATGAAGAAAATACTTGAAAAAGTTAAAATATCTATAAATGAAGAAATGAAAACTTTTGAAAAACAATTCAATACCATTATAAAAAGTAACGTTCCTCTTGTAAATAAAATAACACATTATATTATTCATAGGAAAGGAAAACAAATTAGACCTATGTTTGTCTTCCTAATTGCAAAAATGCTGGGACCTATCCAAAAAAAAACTTATCATACAGCTTCTCTAATAGAATTGATACATACTGCTACTCTTGTTCATGACGATGTAATCGACAATAGTTATCTTCGTCGTGGTTCTTTTTCTATCAATGCTATATGGAAAAATAAAATAGCTGTTTTGGTTGGAGATTACTTACTTTCTAAAAGTCTTTTATTAGCTACAGAAAATAATTATCATGATTTATTAAAAATTGTTTGCAGAACAATTAAAGATATGAGTGAAGGAGAATTATTACAAATGGAAAAATCTAAAAAATTAGATATCACTGAAAGAATTTATAATCAGATTATTTATCATAAAACAGCAAGTCTAATTGCAGCTTCTTGTGAAGGTGGTGCTCGTTCAGTAAATGCAAATGAAGATACCGCTTTAAAAATGCGAAAATTTGGTGGATTAACGGGTATTGCTTTTCAAATAAAAGATGATTTATTTGATTACAATGAATCTAATGAAAATTTAACAGGAAAACCTATTGGAATTGATTTTAGAGAAAAAAAAATGACTCTTCCACTCATTTATGCAATTCAAAAAGCATCTCAAAATGATCAAAAATGGATATTAAATTCTATAAAGAATTATGATGAAAAAAAAAGACATCAAATTATTGCCTATGTGAAAAAATACGGAGGTATAGAATATGCAATCCAAAAAATGATAAGAATACGTAATAATGCATTAAAAATACTGGATTCTTATCCAGATAGTACAATCAAAAAATCTTTAAAAAAGATGGTGAATTTTATTGTCGAAAGGAATATATAATAATCATAGTTATAGAAAAAAACATGAAAAAAAACTTAGTAATTGTTGAATCTCCTACTAAAGCTAATACTATACAAATATTTCTTGGAGAAGAATTTCATGTTGTTCCAAGTTACGGACACTTGATAGATCTTCCAGAAAACAAAATAGGAATCGATATAAATAAAAAATTCCAGCCTAATTATGTTATTCTTCCAAAAAAAAGAAAAATCGTTCAAAATTTGAAAACGTTAATAAAAGATTTCAATCTAATTTGGCTAGCTTCTGATGAAGATCGTGAAGGAGAAGCTATTGCTTATCAAATTTATAAAACACTAAATATTCCTTCTAAAAAATTTAGAAGAATAGTCTTTCATGAAATTACAAAAAAAGCTATTTTACATGCCATAAAAAATCCTAGATTAATTGATTATAATTTAGTTTATGCACAACAGGCGAGACGAATTCTAGATCGACTAGTTGGATTTGAATTATCTCCTATCTTATGGAAAAAGATCAATACGGGATTATCTGCGGGAAGAGTTCAATCTGCAGCACTCAGGCTTATAGTAGAAAGAGAGCAAGATATTCAAGATTTCACACCAATTCCTGGATATCAAATATTTGGAGTTTTTACTAACAAAAAAAAAACAACTCTGAATGCAAGGTTAGAAAAAAAAATAGAAGGGGAAAAAAAAATGAAAAATATTTTGCAAGGATGTATTGATTCTTCTTTTTTTATTAAAAAAATTATAACCAAACAAGAAAAAAAAACTCCACCACCTCCATTTACAACTTCTTCTTTGCAACAAGCAGCTTGTGAAAAATTGAATTTTTCTATATCCAAAACTATGTTTTTGGCACAGAAATTATATGAAAATGGATACATTACATATATGCGTACAGATAGCACTAATTTATCTAAAGAAATTTTATCAGAAATAAAAAATTATATTCTTTCCTCATATGGAAAACCATATTTATCTCCAAAAGAGTTTTCATCTAAAAAAAAATTTTCTCAAGAAGCTCATGAAGCTATCCACCCTACCGATATATTCAGAAGTTCTTTGGAAAATTTAGATACATATCAAAAACGTCTTTATCAACTCATATGGAAACGAACTATAATAGGACAAATGACGGATGCAAGAATTGAAAAAAAAGATTTTTATATTCAATCTTCAAATTTCGAGATACCTTTTGTATTTACCAAAAACACTATCATATTCGATGGATTTATGAAAATCCATGAAAATGAAAATATTAAAAAAAAAGAAGACAATTTATCAGAAATCAAAAAAGGAACTATCTTACAAAAAAAAGAAATTATAGCAAAACAAGTTTTTACAAAACATTTACCTAGATATAACGAAGCTTCTTTAGTAAAAAATTTAGAAAAATTAGGAATAGGAAGGCCTTCTACTTATGTTCCTATCATTTCAACTATCCAAAAAAGAAATTATGTCAATATGCAAAAATTTATTAAGAAGAAAGAATATCGAGAGTCTTTCATTCTTAAAAATCATACAATTATTGAAAAAAAAGATGAAATTCTAAATATAGAAAAAAATAAATTCATTCCAACTGAAATCGGAATTTTAACTACTAATTTCTTAAAAAAAAATTTTCAGGAAATTGTAGATTATGATTTCACGGCAAATCTAGAAAAAGAATTTGATAATATTGCTAAAGGAGAAGTTTCTTGGAACAAGATTATAAAAAATTTTTATGATGGATTTCATGAGAAAATAGAACACGTTGAAAAAAACGTAGAAAAAATTCGTAAAAAACGTTTTTTAGGTATAGATCCAATATCTAAAAAAAAAATTTTCTCTCAAGTAGCCAGATTTGGGCCCATTGTTCAAATGGGAGAATTTAAAGACAAAGAAAAACCTAAATTTTCTCCATTGATCGCAAGCCAAAAAATTGATACAATATCCTTACAAACTGCATTAAAACTTCTAGAATTACCTAAATCTTTAGGATTTTTTGAAGAAGAAGAAGTCTTATTAAGAGTAAATAAATATAACATCTATATTAAACATAAAAATAAATCCATTCCAATTGAAGAAAAAGTTTTTTTCAATTCTTTTCATTTAAAGGATGCTATTGATGTGATAAAAAAAAATAGAGAAAAATAAAAATTGATTAATTAACCTAACCGTCAAAATATCTTTGATTTAAATATGTAGTAGGATATGCTTGATCATGTCCTGTTCTTTTTACGTGATCCAAATATTTCGGGATATAAGATAAAGCTTTTATTCTATCAGATAAAGACATTCTATTCCATAAGTTTTCCGCCATTTTTTTTTTACCTACTTTATATTTATAATCTGTCCAAAAACGATTGAAAGATAAATCTACGGGAATTTCTTCTATAGAAAACGCTGCTTTTGCATTCTTCATTTTATTTATAATAGATTCATTATAAGGTAAATATTTTCCTATCCATATATAATGTGATAAGGAAAGTTTCTCTGGAAACACTACTTCCCTCAAAAAACCATTCAAATCATACTTAAATATAATCTCTCCAGACACTAAAGGACTTCTAAATATATATTGTTTACCTTTCATTCCTTTTTTTATTTCACTATCATTTATTAATTGTTTTCATAAAAAAGCACCATGAAGAACTTTCATAAAAAAATTGTTATATACAAATGATAATGAGATATAAATATGAAATACACTAAAATGCAATAATGATTTAAAATATATAATAGACAAACTATAATAAAAGTTATAGATTTTTCTCAGATAAGAAATATATACAAGATCTATCATTGGTAAGATCTTTTTTTCATATATTTAAAATAAAATGCTATATATCGTTCCTACTCCTATAGGAAATAGAGAAGATTTAACTTTTAGAAGCCTGCGAATATTAAATGAAGTAGATTTAATTTTAGCAGAAAATAATAAAATTTCTAAAAGATTATTGAGTTTCTATAAAATTAAAACTCATATAAAAACTTATCATATTTATAACGAACATAAGATGATTCCTTCTATTTTAGAAAAAATAAAAAAAGGAAAAAAATTAGCATTAATTTCCAACGCGGGTACTCCAAGTATATCCGATCCAGGATTCCTACTTATTAGATCCTGTATTGAAGCTTCTATTTCTATAGAATGTTTACCTGGACCAACCGCTCTTATCCCAGCTATAGTGATTTCTGGATTTCCTATTAATGAATTTACTTTTATTGGTTTTTTACCCAAAAAAAAAAGGAAAACAAAACTAAATAATTTATCAAAAGAAAATAGAACAATCATCTTATATGAATCCCCTCATAGATTATTACGAACATTAAACGATTTAAAAGATTTTTTTGGTTTGAAAAGAAACATTGTCATCTGTAAAGAAATATCCAAAATGTTTCAGGAAACCTTAAGAGGAAATATTGAAGACATGATTCTACATTATAAAAATATAAAGAAAATATTGGGGGAATATGTCATAATTATAGAAAGAAAGCTCTAAACATATTTTTTTTCAATTAAAGATTCCGCTATTTGTATTGCATTTGTAGCTGCACCTTTACGCAAATTATCTGCTACGATCCAAAAATTTAATGAATTTGAAAAAGAATAATCTTTACGAAAGCGTCCAACAAACACTTCATCCTTTCCGTGAGCTAATAATGGCATAGGATAAATATTTTTACTTGGATTATCTTGAACCACAATTCCTTTTTTTTTCGAAAAAATTTCATAAATATAATCAATGTGAGGCTCTCTATTAAACGTGACATTCACACTTTCCGAATGCCCACCTATAACAGGGACACGTACTGCTGTAGCTGTTATAGCTATGTTTTGATCATTCATGATTTTTTTTGTTTCTCTCATTAGCTTGATTTCTTCT
The DNA here is from genome assembly GCF_014251735.1 of Blattabacterium cuenoti. NCBI lineage: Bacteria > Pseudomonadati > Bacteroidota > Flavobacteriia > Flavobacteriales > Blattabacteriaceae > Blattabacterium > Blattabacterium cuenoti. Next base: position 370,708 of record NZ_CP059197.1, read on the forward strand.
ATGGTATAACCATTTTCTCCAAATGAATCACAATGTGGTAATACATTTTGATAAATAGGATGTGGGTATACTTTTTCATATTCATGATTCATTAATGATTCCTTTTCATGATTTAATTGATCTACAGCTTTTTTACCTGTACCTGTTACCGATTGATAGGTAGAAACAACAACACGATTTATTCCATATTCCAAATGCAAAGGATGCAAAATCATAACTAATTGTATCGTAGAACAATTCGGATTAGCTATAATCTTATCTCTTTTAGATAAAGAAGATATATTAATTTCAGGAACGATTAACTTTTTATCAGGATCCATTCTCCATGCAGAAGAATTGTCTATTACCGTAGTACCTATTTTTGAAAACTTAGGAGCCCATTCTTTAGAAACATAAGATCCAGCAGAAAATAAAACAACATCAGGATTTTTTAAAAACAAATCTTGAATGCTAATTACTTGATATTTTTTTTCTCGAAAAAGAAATTTTTTTCCTATTGATTTTTCTGAAGCGGATATATACAATTCCTCTACTGGAAAATTTCTGGATTCTAAGACTTTCATCATTACACGTCCTACCATCCCTGTAACACCTACTATTCCTAATTTCATATTATTAGATTTATTCCTCTATTTTATTATTATTACAAACTAATGATTAACATTATTTTCCATAATAAGCAAACTAAGGAAAAACAAGCAAAGCAGAAACAAAGTTAGGAAAATAAATTATAATATTCTTATTTTTTAATTCGATATCTTGAAAGATAACAATGAAAAAAGGAAAGATGATTATTTTGTCAGGTCCATCAGGATCTGGAAAAACGACTATTTCACAACATCTACTTTCAAAAATTCCAGAATTAAAATTTTCTGTCTCATGCACTACACGTCCTATAAGAAATAAAGAAAAACATGGAAAAGACTATTATTTTATTTCTACAAATAAATTTGTTTCCAAAATAAAAAAATATCAGTTTGCGGAGTGGGAAGAAGTTTACCCTAAACTATTCTATGGAACATTAAAAAGCGAAATATATAAAATATGGAACGACAATAAACATATTTTATTTGATGTAGATGTAAGAGGAGGATTACATTTAAAAAAATTATATCCAGATAATTCTTTGTCTATATTTGTTTTAGTTCATTCCATAGAGATCTTAAAAAAAAGATTATTAAAAAGAAATCACGAAAATTTTTCTAAGATCAAAACACGTTTAGATAAAGCCAATATAGAATGGAAATATTCGAACTTATTTGATGTTATTTTGCTAAATATTAATTTGTATCAAACAAAAAGAAAAGCTCTAAATCTCGTATCAGATTTTATTTACAATCGGGGTGACTGGACTTGAACCAGCGACCACACGCCCCCCAGACGTGTACTCTATCCAAACTGAGCTACACCCCGAAGAGCTCCCCAGGCTGGATTCGAACCAGCGACACCCTGATTAACAGTCAGGTGCTCTAACCAACTGAGCTACTGAGGATTATCTTATTGGAATTTTTTCTATCCTTATTTTATGTCTTCCACCTTCAAAATCCGTTTTTAAAAATATTTCTACTATTTCCAAAACTTCTTTTTTACTTTCCACAAAACGCGCAGGTAAACTTAATACATTAGCATTATTATGTCTTCTCGCTAAAAATGCGATTTCTTTATTCCATACTAATGCCGCACGTATTTTTTGATACTTATTAGCAGTCATAGCAGCTCCATTTCCGCTTCCACAAATAATAATCCCAAAATCCATTTCCCCCTTATCTACTGATTTAGCTGCAGGATGAATGAAATCGGGATAATCAACCTTCTTCCCATAACTAGAATAACCAAAATCCCTTATGTGATAACCTTTTTTAACCAGAAAACCAATTATCAGATGTTTATAATCAATTCCTGTATGATCAGACCCTATTGCAATTTTCATCCACCCAATATAATATCCAATATAATAAAAAACATAATAAAAATACAATAAAAATTTATAAATCTATATTACTTTTGTATATTTCATGTTTCGAATATTGCAATATTATGATGGAGAATATAAAAACTGTAGATGATTTCAATTTTAAAAATAAAACAGCTTTAGTAAGAGTAGATTTCAATGTTCCTGTTAATAATACTTCTCAGATTATCGATGACACACGCATTTTATATAGTCTTCCTACTATTCAAAAAATAATTTCTGATTCTGGAAAAGTAGTTCTCATTTCTCATTTTGGAAGACCAAAAGGAGAATATTCAAAAATTTATTCTTTAAGATTCATCATCTCATATTTATCCGCAAAATTAAAAATACCTATAAAATTCTCGGAAAATTGTATAGGAAAAACAGTAGAAAAAAAAATTTCTGAATTAAAAAATGGAGAAGTATTACTATTAGAAAACATTCGTTTTTACAAAGAAGAAGAGGATGGAAATGAAAATTTTGCTTTCCAATTATCCAAACTTGGAGATATTTATGTAAACGATGCTTTTGGAGTTTCTCATCGTTCACATGCTTCCATCACCATAGTTCCTAAATTTTTTGTAGAAAAAAAATGCATAGGATTTCTTATGAAAAAAGAAATTCAATCTTTAAAAAAAGTTTTAGGAAAAGGAAAAAACCCCATTACAATCTTATTAGGAGGAGCAAAAATTTCTTCTAAAATAGCTATCATTGAAAACCTCATTAACTTAGTGGATTACGTATTAATAGGGGGTGGAATGTCATATCCTTTTATTAAAGCTCAAGGAGGAAAAGTAGGAGATTCTCTTGTAGATGAATACAAAGATCTTAAAATGTTGCAAAAAATTATTGAACAATATAAAAAACAAAATAAAACAAAAATTTTATTTCCAAAAGATGTTATTATCGCCGATTCTTTTAAAAATTCTGCAAAAACTAGAATCGTTTCTATTGACTCTATACCTAATGGTTGGATGGGATTGGATATAGGTCCTATATCTATAAAACATTTTTGTAAAATCATAAATTATTCTCGTACAATTCTTTGGAACGGACCATTAGGAGTTTTTGAATTTCCAAATTTTTCTTCAGGAACTATTTCTATAGCAAAAGCTATCGTCATAGCTACTCAAAATGGAGCTTTTTCTTTAGTAGGAGGGGGTGATTCTATTGCTGCATTAAAAATGAAAAAATATGAAACTAAGATTAGTTGTTTGTCTACTGGGGGTGGAGCAATGTTAGAAAGTTTAAAAAATAAAATTCTTCCTGGAATAAAAGCAATCATTTCATAGTTATTCTTGTGAATAAATTTTTTTTTATTTTAATTATATTTGTTCATTACATTAAACATTAAATAATAAAGAATATGTCATTCAAACTTCCAAAATTATCTTATTCTTATAAAGATCTCGAACCTTATATAGATGAAAAAACTATGGAAATCCATTATATGAAACATCATGCAGGATATACTAACAATTTAAATAAAGCTATTGATGGAACAGATCTTGCTCTTCTTTCTATAGAAGAAATACTACGAAGATCTAATATTGAAAAACCAATAGTACGTAATAATGGGGGAGGGTTTTATAATCATAATTTATTTTGGGAAATATTAATTCCTCATTTAAATTACACTCCTCCAAGTAAATATATAAAGAACGTTATTGAAAAAGATTTTCAGTCTTTTGATTCTTTTAAAGAACAATTTTCTTCCACTGCTATGAATCGTTTTGGTTCCGGATGGGCTTGGTTATGTGTTAAAGAAAAAAAATTAACCATTTGTTCCACAGCTAATCAAGATAATCCGATGATGTTGGGGATAGGTTGCGAAGGAGTTCCTATATTAGGATTAGATGTTTGGGAACATGCCTATTATCTTCAATATCAAAATCGTCGTGCTGATTATATTTCTTCTTTTTGGAATGTGATTAACTGGAAGAAAGTAGAAAAAAATTATAAAGAAGCCATAGAAGAATAGGATGGGGAAGATTCTTATTGAAAATATAAGATTATTTGGGTTTCATGGATGTATGCCGGAAGAAGCATTTTTGGGATCATATTACACGGTAAATGTAGAAGTTGAATTAGATCTTTATAAAGCGTCAATGAGTGATGATCTATCAAAAACTATTGATTATGCACATTTATATCGCATTGTAAAAGAAGAAATGGCTATTAATTCAAAATTATTAGAACATTTGGCTCAAAGAATCATTCAAAGAATCAAAAAATACAGAATGGATTTGGTTAAATCTACAAAAATAAAAATTTGTAAAGAAAATCCTCCTCTACAAAGCAGTGTAGATAGAGTTTGTATTGTTTTAGATGGATAGATTAGATTATGATTGATGATTAGGCACTGTGGCCGATTGGAAAGGCAGAGGTCTGCAAAACCTTTTATAGCGGTTCGATTCCGCTCTGTGCCTCTTTATAATATTCTCTTGTACTTTCTTCAATATATAAATATGATTTTCTATTTTCTTTGTATAAAAAAAATAATTGTACAAGAAACTTCTCTCTGTAATATTATATTTTTTATATATATTCTTCTCTTTATCTTCACAAGATGATCCATTCGAAGGATAAAAAAAATTATTTAAAAAAAGTTCTGTCATCAGATTTATCATTTTTTTCTGAGAAATAAGAAGACTGATAGGAATACTTTTTTCTGAAAAAATAAAAAAAAACAGTAATAGAATCATTTTTTTCATTTACAAAATTATTTTACTTACTCATTATCAGTTACATGTTAATTTTACCTAACTTTTTTGTAAATTTGCAAATTTAAATATTTATTCTTGTGATTATTCAATTAATGATATAATGAAGATCAATAATATTCTTATTTCACAACCTTTTACAAGTCACAATTCTCCCTATATAGAACTCAGCAAAAATGAAAATGTAAAAATAGATTTTAGATCTTTCATAGAAGTAAAAGGTGCATCATCTACTGATGTAAGAAAACAAAAAATAAACTTTTCTGATTTTACTGTAGTACTTTTCATAAGCAAAAAATCCATAGATCATTATTTTAGACTGGCAGAATCAATGCGCTTTAAAGTTCCTATTTCTATGAGATATGTTTGCCAAACAGCTGCTATAGCCTATTATTTACAAAAATATATAGTATATAGAAAAAGAAAAATATTCATTGGGAAGAAATCTTTTCAAGATATACTCCCTTATATTAAGAAACATTCAAAAGAAAAATTTCTTTTCCCATCTTCAGATATATTAAAACCAGAAATACCAAAAATGTTAAATAAACTTAATATTTTTTGGAAAAGAGCTATTTTATACAAAACTACTTATAGCGACTTATCTGATTTAAAGAATATTTATTATGATATCTTAGTTTTCTTTAGCCCAGCGTGTATCAAATCTTTATTTCAAAATTTTCCTAATTTTGATCAAAATCAAAACAACATAAAAATCGCAACTTTTGGTAAAAATACCTTAGATGCAGCTTACAAAGCTGGATTAAAAATAGAAATAAAAGTCCCAACTCCAAAATATCCTTCTATGGCTAAAGCTTTAGAAAAATACATACAAAAATATCGATAAAAATTATTCTACCGTTACAGATTTTGCCAAATTCCTTGGCTGATCTACATTTTCTCCACGTATAAAAGCTATCTGATAAGCTAATAATTGAAGAGGGATGACCGTGACTAATGGACTAAGCTCTTCAGATATTTTTGGAACATGTATTACATGATCTGCTAACATGCTTACTTGTATATCTCCTTCATTAACTATTGCTATTATTTTTCCTTTTCTTGCTTTAATTTCCTCAATATTTCCTATAATCTTATCATAACATCCTTTTTTTGTAGCTATAATTACAACAGGCATATTTTCATCTATTAAAGCAATAGGTCCATGTTTCATTTCTGCAGCAGGATAACCCTCAGCATGAATGTAGGAAATCTCTTTCAATTTCAAAGCTCCTTCTAAAGCTACTGGAAAATTTATCCCTCTACCTAAATAAAGAAAATTATTTACACGGTGATATACTTTAGATATTTTTTTTATAGTTTCATCCATTTTTAATGTCATACTCACTTTATCTGGAATAGAACCCAGTTCTTGACATAAATATTTGTAACGACTATTTGTAATCGCTGATCTATGTTTTCCTATTTTCAAAGCTAGTAAAACAAGAACAGTGATTTGTGCTGTAAAAGCTTTTGTAGAAGCAACTCCTATTTCAGGTCCTGCATGTGTATAAGCTCCTGCATCTACAATTCTTGCTATAGATGAGCCTACTACATTACAAATTCCAAAAACAAAAGCTCCTTTTTTCTTGGCTAATTTTAAAGCAGCTATAGTATCTGCGGTTTCTCCAGATTGGGAAATAACGATAACAATATCCCTTTTTTCTATAATAGGATTCCTATATCTAAATTCAGAAGCATATTCTACTTCTACTGGAATACGAGCCAATTCTTCTAATAAATACTCTCCAATTAAACTAGCATGCCATGAAGTACCACAAGCTACTATGGTAATACATCTAGCATTAATGAATACGTCTTTATTAGATTCAATTCCATCAATACAAATAACTCCATCTGCAATTAACAATCGACCACGTAAAGTATCTAAAATAGTTTTTGGCTGTTCATAAATTTCTTTTAACATGAAATATTTATATTCCCCTTTTTCAATTTGTTGAAGATTAATTTGAAGTTCTTTAATAATTGGATTAAGTTTGTGATTATCTATAATCTGACGAAGATCTAATTCTTTATTCTTTCTAAGAATAGCCATTTCACCATCTTTCAAATAAAGAGCATTTTTAGTATAATCAATAAAAGGGATTGGGTCAGAAGCAATGAAAAATTCCCTTTCATTTATTCCCAATGCTAGAGGACTTCCTAATTTTGCAATAACAATTCTTTCTGGATGAGATTTTTCCACTATAGCTATAGAATATGCTCCAATTACCTCATTCAGAGAGACTCGTACTGCTTCTTCCAAAGATAATTTATTTTTTTTTTGAATATATTCAATCAAATTTACTAAAACTTCCGTATCCGTTTTACTTTTAAAAGTGAAACCATTTTTCAACAAAATTATTTTAATAGCATGATAATTTTCTATAATTCCATTGTGAATTAAAATAAGTTCATTAGAATTAGAAACATGAGGATGTGCGTTAATATCATTCGGTATTCCATGTGTTGCCCATCTAGTATGTCCTATTCCTGTTGTTCCTTTTATTTGAATTTTGCAAGAGGAAATCTTTTTCTCTAATTCATCAACTTTTCCTTTAGTTTTATATAGATTATATCCATTTTCATAAAAAATAGCTATTCCAGAACTATCGTATCCACGATATTCCAATTTTTTTAATCCATTAATAAGAATTGGATATGCTTCTCTATATCCCAAATAACCAATTATACCACACATTCTAACTGATCAAATTAGAACTTTTTTACTTTTTTTCAATCTTAATCTGTTTCCAAAACAGTTTCTTTATAAAATTGTTGATAAACGGTTTCTATTTTTTCTACAGGATAATATTTTAATACTAATAACTTATTTTCATCTATATAATCTTCTATTTCTTTAGGAAAAGAAAGATCTCCTTTAATTATAGCATCAGAAAAAAACATACATAATTTTATCAGATTAAAATAATTTGGATTTTCTAACAATTTTAATTTTCTAGATTTAATTCCATCAAATTTTACTTTTTTAATAATATCCTTATTGATAGTTCCTTTAAAAGGATTATTATAAATGGAAGCGACTATTTTCGTATTCTGATAGACAGGATCATTCTTATAAAAATTCTTAATATATAGTGGAATAAAAGAACTAATCCAACCATATATATGAATAATATCTGGCTTCCAATTCAATTTTTTAACAGCTTCCAAAACTCCTTTTGTAAAAAAAAGAGCTCTTTCATCATTATCATGGAAAAATATTCCATTTTCGTCTTCATATATAGCTTTCCTTTTAAAATATTCTTCATTATCTATAAAATAAACTTGCAGTCTTGCATCAGGAATAGATGCGACCTTAATTAACAAAGGTTGATCCATCTCATTAATAATCAAATTCATTCCCGACAAACGAATGACTTCATGCAGTTGATGTCTTCGTTCATTTATCACTCCAAAACGTGGCATGAATATACGTACATCGTTTCCTATAGACTGCATAAACTTGGTAGCCTTTAAAACTGATAAGGAAATAGGATTCTCTGAAGAGAAAGGAAATAAATCTGAAGAAACATATAATAGACGTTTACCTGTCATCTTAGAGCAATTTTGTTATGTTTGATATATATTAAAAAAACGGATCATTGCAAAGATAATAAATAATATCCAATACATAGCTGCAAATGAAAAATGTATAATATTTATTTTTTCCAAATTACTTGTAGATTGTAGATTTTTAAATGTTAATTGATATGTTTTTTTATCATGAAATCAGAGAATAAAATCAATAAATTTGTCACGCCATATAATAATAATTTAGCTATTGGATTTATTAATATTACTAGTTATGGATACGCTTTTGTAAATATAGAAAGATTTCCTAAAGACATTTTTATTCCTAAAAATAAAACGAATAGAGCTATAGAAGGAGATTTAGTACAAGTAAAATTAAAAAGTCGTAAATCAGGAAGAAAAATAGAAGGAGAAGTCATAAAAATTATAAAAAGAAAAAGAAAGAATTTTACTGGAATATTAAAAATAGAATCTAAATCTCAATATGCATCAGTTATAGTACACAACAATGCTATTCACGTGGATATATTTATTCCAAAAAACGAATTAAAAGGATATATACATAATGAAAAAGTATTGGTGAATATCGTAGAGTGGCCAAAAAATTCCAAAAATCCTTTAGGAAAAATCATTAAAGGATTTGGAATATCTGGAGAATATAAAACAGAAATTTTTTCTTTATTGTCTGAATATGAAATATCCTATGAATTTCCTAAAGAAGTAGAGACAGAAGCAAAAGAAATAGTACTAAAAAAAAATTCAGATATAAATATGAGAAGAGATATGCGGAATATTAATACTTTCACTATAGATCCTATTGATGCAAAAGATATCGATGACGCACTTTCCATTAGAAAATTAAATTCTAATACTTGGGAAATTGGAATTCATATAGCTGATGTCTCTTATTATGTAAAAGAAGGAAGTTTTTTGGATCAAGAAGCATATACACGTGCTAATTCGATTTATTTGGTAGGAAAAGTGATTCCTATGCTTCCAAAAACATTATCCAATGATCTTTGTTCTTTACACCCTGAAAAAGATAAACTAAGTTTTTCTTCCATTTTTAATATGAATAATCAAGGAAAAATTTTAAAAAGTTGGTTTGGAAAAACTATTATACGATCAAATAGAAAATTTACATATGAAGAAGTACAAAAAATCATCGAAAGAAAAAAAGGAGATTATCACGAAGATATTTCCACTCTATTCTTTTTTTCTAAAATTTTAACCAAAAATAGACTAAAAAATGGATCAATTTCTCTAGAAAAAGTAGAAATAAAGTTTCATTTGGATAAAAAAAATAATCCTACTAGATTATATTTAGAAAAAAGTAATGAAGCACATCGTTTAATAGAAGAATTTATGCTATTAGCTAATAGAAAAATTTCAGAATTTGTTAGCTTAAATTTAGATGGAAAACCATCTAATAGAACTTATATCTATAGAGTTCATGATGAACCAGATTTTCAGAAAATTTTTGTTTTAAAAAAAATAATAGAACCTCTAGGTTATTTTTTAGATATAAAAAATCTAAAAACATCTATTAATCATTTATTAAAAAGTATTCAAGGAAAACCAGAACAAAATATGATCGAAAATTTGATTCTTAGAACTATGAGCAAAGCTAAATATTCTACAAAAAATATTGGACACTATGGACTATCTTTTATTTATTATACCCATTTTACTTCTCCTATTAGGAGATATTCAGATATCATAGCCCATCGTTTGTTAAATTATTATTTAACAAAAAATAATAATAAACTGAAATCCATAGAATTTTATGAAGAACAATCTAAGCACTGCAGTGAAAAAGAACGTTTAGCAATAGATGCAGAAAGAGAATTTTTAAAATATTTACAAGTTAAATATATAAAAAAACACCTCGGAAAAGAATTTGATGGAATTATTACAGGATTTACTGAATGGAGTATTTATATTGATTTACTCGTATTCCAAACAGAAGGAATGATCCGATTGCGTAATATACAAGAGGATATATACACGTTACATTCCAATAATTATAGCATAATTGGTAGAAAAAAAAGAAAAATTTACTATCTAGGAGATAGAGTTAAAGTCAAATTGATTGACGCGAATATAGAAAAAAAACAAATTACTCTTGGTTGGATAAATAAAGAGTGATTAATCAATTAATTAAATTCTTACATAAGGAGGAACAAAAATAGTGTAATCACCACCATTTTTCATGATTTCTCTTACAATTCTAGAACTTATATAAGATCTTCCGTGAGAAGAAAGAATAAAAACAGTTTCGATACAATTTCTATTCTCTAATTCTCTATTAGCATAAAAAACTTTCCTTTCAAATTCAAAATCTAATTGATCTCTTAGACCTCTCAATATAAATTGAGCCTTTTTTTTTCTACAAAAAGAGATAGTCATCCCTTGAAATAAATCTATTTCTATTTTAGAAAATCCTAAAAAAGTTTTTTGTATCCATTCCTTTCTCTTGTTAATAGAAAACATATTATTTTTTTCTGAGTTTTTTCCAATAGCTATAACAATTTTATCAAACAAATTTAAAGATCTTATAATGACATCATAGTGTCCTAAAGTTATTGGATCAAAAGAACCAGGAAATACGGCTATTCTCTTATTCATATCTATAAATATAAAAAAAAATAAGAAGCAGAATAAAAGTTTTATTTTTGTTTTTTAAATCATTAAAAAAATGGAAAAATTATGTTCCGGTTGTTTAAAACACGGATGTACTAATAATAATAGAAATAATATGTTTCAAAAAAAACAATGTATTAAAAAACTACATGTAGTAGATTGGTTATCTAATATTAAACCTCCTTTTTTATTAGATAATTGTGATCTTGTAGAAGTACAATTCAAAAATGATAGAAAAGAATTTTTCCATAATACAGAAAAAATAAACCTTTGCAAAGGAGATTTTGTTACTGTAGAATCTAAATCTAGTGGGTATGACATAGGCATAGTAACTTTGACCGGAGAATTGGTCAGATTACAAATCCGCAACAAAAAAAGCACTTCAATTTATTCAAATATAAGAAAAATATACAGAAAATCCACAGAAAAGGAGATAAACATATGGAATTTATCCAAAAAGAAAGAATTGAAAAGTTTTTTAAAGGCTAAAAAAATTGCAAAAAGTTTAAATCTATCCATGAAGATTTGTGATGTGGAATATCAAGGAGATGGTGAAAAAGCTACTTTTTATTATACGGCTGAAGACAGAATTGATTTTAGAAAGTTAATTAAAGAATTAGCTTTAGCTTTTCGCATACGTATAGAGATGCGTCAGATAGGATACAGACAAGAAGCAGCAAAAATCGGAGGAATCGGTTCTTGTGGTCGTGAACTTTGTTGTTCGACATGGTTAACAAATTTTAAGAGTGTCACTACTAATTCAGCTAGATATCAACAACTATCTATAAATATGGAAAAATTAACTGGACAATGTAGTAAATTAAAATGTTGCCTAAATTATGAATTAGATGCTTATTTATCAGCTATAAAAGATTTTCCAGATATTAATTGTAAAATACACACAGAAAAGGGAATAGCACAATGTATGAAGATTGATGTGTTCAAAAAACAAATGTGGTTTTCTTATATTAAAAATACAAATACTTGGTTTAGAATAGAAATAAAAAAAATCAAAGAAATTTTGGAAAATAATAGAAAAAATAAAATTTCTCCTCCTCTAGAGAAATTATCAACAATTGACGTGATTCAAAAAACAGAATTAACATTCAAATAACAGATATTTAGAATATTAATTAAAAAAAAATAAGTGTCTAATAAAAAAAATACAAAAATAAATTTTTACTTTCGTTTGCTTCTTTTTTACTTTTGGTTTTTCTTTTTTATAGGTATAGGAGTTACTTTTATAATTTTTTATGCGGCTTATAAAGGTTATTTAGGTACTTTGCCTAGTACAAAAGATATTGAAAATCCTATAATGGAAGTTGGATCAGAAGTATATGATGCAAATGGTATTTTATTAGGAAAATTTTTCTCAGAAAATAGAACTTTGATTACTTATCAAAAACTTCCAAAAAATCTTGTTAACGCTCTCATCGCAAAAGAAGATATTCGTTTCAAACATCATTCCGGAATAGATGCAAAATCTCTCCTTAGAGCTATTTTTTCCTTGGGGAAAAAAGGAGGAGGAAGTACGATTTCTCAACAATTAGCCAAACTTTTATTTACAGGTCCATCTGCAAAAAATAAATTACAAAGAATGCATCAAAAACTTTTAGAATGGGTAATGGCTATAGAATTAGAAAAACGTTATACAAAAGAAGAAATCATTACAATGTATTATAATAAATTTGATTTTTTATATAATGCAAAAGGAATAGAAACAGCCGCACATACTTATTTTAATAAAAAAGCTTCCGAACTTAATTTAGGAGAATGTGCGACATTGGTAGGGATGTTAGAAAATCCCTCTTTATATAATCCAAAATTATATCCTGATAGAGCTAAGAAACAACGAAATTTAGTTTTATATCAGATGAAAAAGTATGATTTTATAAACAATAGGAGATATCAAAATGAGTTAGAAAAACCCGTTAAAATAAATTTTAAAATACAAAAAAAAGATTTTGAATTATTAACTTATTATGGTGAATTTCTAAAAAAAGAAATTCAAGAAGCATTAGATGATTACGAAAAAAAAACCGGACAAAAACTGAACCTTTATTCTAGCGGTTTAAAAATATATACATCTATTGATGCAAAAATGCAAGACTATGCCGAAAAAGCAGTAAAAAAACATCTTAGTCAATTGCAAGTTTTATTTAATAATTCTCAAAAGAAAAATAAAAATGCTCCATTTTTAAATATCACTCCAGAAAAAACAAAGAGAATTCTTTCATCAGCTATGCATAGAACTCAACTTTATCAATATTTACGACAAAAGGGAATTTCGGAAGAAAAAATTATAGAAACGTTTAAAAAACCACAAAATACAAAATTGTTCACATGGAATGGATATAAAAAAGTATTCATATCTCCATGGGATTTCATCCGCTATCAAAAAAGCATAATCCAAGCTGGATTAATTTCTATAGAAGCCTCTACGGGATATATAAAAGCATGGGTTGGAGGTATAGATTTCAATTATTTCCAATATGATCATGTAGCAAAAACACAACGTCAAGTGGGTTCTGTTTTCAAACCTATTTTATATGCAGCCGCAATCAATGAATTGCATTATACTCCTTGTACAAAAATATCAAATGAAAAATTTCATTTAGGAAAATGGAGTCCTAGAAATTCCAATGGAAAATATGGAGGTTTTTTAACATTAAAAGATGGTTTAGCTCTATCTGTTAATACTATTTCTGCTCGTATTCTTTCTCAAATAACTACAGGTCCAGTGATTAGTTTAGCAAGAAAAATGGGAATAGAATCCTTAATTCCTCAACATCCATCTATAGCTCTTGGATCTGCGGATTTAACTTTATATGAAATGACAGGAGCTTTTAATACATTTACTAATTATGGAATTTATGTCAAACCCAGTATTTTAGTAAAAATAGAAGATGAATATGGAAAATTAATTAAAGAACATATAGATCTTAGTAGGAGACAAGTATTTAGTGAAGAAGTAGCATATATTATGTTAAAATTAATGCAAGGAGTAGTACAATATGGAACCGCTAAAAGATTACATAAATATAATTTTTTTGTAGGAGATATAGCAGGAAAAACAGGTACAACTAACGAAAATTCGGATGGATGGTTTATAGGGATGACTCCTAATTTAACTACTGGGATTTGGGTTGGGTGGGAAGATAGATTCGCTCATTTTGAAAGCATAAAATTAGGACAAGGAGCAAACATGGCATTGCCTATATGGGCATATTATATGAGGAGTCTATACAAAGATTCCAGTTTAATCTATCATGAAAAATTATTATTCCACAAACCAGAAAATTATCATTGGGATAATTGTGAAGAAGATCACAATAGTGATAAAGAAAAAAACAAAAATATATTAAAGAATGTTATAGATTTCGATGAAAGTTTAAACACTGAAAATAGTATTAAAAATGATGGAAGTTTTAATTCCGAAAATGGAAGTAAAAATGATGATCAATAATCAATTGATATGATAAAAAGAATATTAATTTTAGATAAAGATCATCCTTACATCATATACAAATTAAGAAAAGAGGGATTTATTTGCGACGAAAATTATTTTGATCCTATAGAAGAAATTACAAAAATTATCTCCCTATATGATGGAATCATTTTAAGAAGTAGATTAAAAATAAATAAAAACTTGCTCAAAGAAGCAAAAAAATTAAAATTTATAGCTCGTATCGGATCTGGAGTAGAAAATATAGATAAAGATTATGCTTATAAAAAGAAGATCATCTTGATTTCTACTCCAGAAGGAAATAAAGATGCAGTGGCCGAACATGCCATAGCTATGCTTTTATCTATAATGAATCATCTTTTTATTTCTAACCAAGAAATCAGAAAAGGCAAATGGAATAGAGAACCTAATAGAGGAAGAGAAATTAAGGGAAAAACTATAGGAATTATTGGATATGGAAATACTGGAAAAGCTTTTGCTAAAAAACTTTCAGGATTCGAAGCTACAATATTATGTTATGACATTTTACCTAAAGTCGGAGATATTTATGCACAACAAGTAGACATGAAAACGATTTTTATGAAATCAGATATAATTAGTTTACACGTTCCTTACACACGAAAAACTAAAGGAATGATTAACGAAGATTTTATAAAAAATTTCAGTAAACCTTTTTATTTTATTAACACATCTCGTGGAGGATGTGTCCTTACTGATCATTTAGTACAAGCGTTAAAAAATGGAAAAATATATGGAGCATGCTTAGATGTGATAGAATACGAAAGATGTTCTTTTGAAAATTTTTTTCATCATCGAAAACTCCCAAAAAATTTTTTTGATCTTATTCATTCTAAAAAAGTTATTATGACACCGCATATAGCTGGATGGACCAAAGAATCAAAATATAAAATGGCTCAAATCATTGTAAAAAAAATTCTTTCTATAAATAAAAAAACTCTATGTTAAATATTAAAAAAACAATTATATAAAACTCTAATACTCCAAATTATAACTAAAAATCCTATAGAAAAACACATAATTTTTAAAGGAAGTTTTCCTGATATTTTTGCAGCTAAAGGAGCTGCAAAAAAACCACCGAAAACTAATCCAAAAACGATTTTCCAATAATGAATTCCTAATAAAGAAAAAAAAGTTAATGTACTAGAAAGAGTTACAAAAAATTCAGATAAACTTACCGATCCTATTACATATTTTGGGGTTCTTCCCTTAGATATTAACGTACTAGTAACAAATGGACCCCATCCACCGCCTACAAAAGAATCCAAAAAACCTCCAAATCCAGCTAACCATCCTATTCTCTTCGCCTTTATAGGTTTTTTACTCCATGCAGTTAACAATATTCTAATACCCAAAAAAAAAGTGTAAAAAGCTAACATAGGTTTTATATAAAAAGCATAACTATCTCCATATTTAGATAATAAAAAAGCTCCAAGAATAGAACCTATAACTCCTGGAACTAATAATATTTTGAACAGCTTTTTATTTACGTTTCCCATTTTATAATGACTTAATCCAGAAATTCCACTAGAAAATATTTCTGCGGTATGTATACTAGCGCTAATTGATGAAAGAGGAATACCTAAGGTCAGCAATATTGTGGTACAAGTAAGCCCATATCCCATCCCTATAGCCCCGTCAACAAGTTGAGCAAAAAATCCAGTAACCACCAGATATAAAAAACTGATATCAAGATGATAAATCAATTTTTGATAGAAAACTTTTATATCTATATGTGATAAAAATAAGCAACACATTGTTACTAATGGAACAATTAAAAAAAATTTTAAAAGATTCTTTTTAAATCTTTTTTTATGTTGTTCCGGATAAAATGGATTTTTTAACCATTTTATAGTTAATGTATTAAGAACTTCTACTTTGTAATCAAAATCTCCTTTTAATTTTTTTCGTATTTTATGCATATTTATCAATACTTCATCCAATTCATAAGGAATAACCTCTGTAAAAATCTCTTTTAAACGTTTAGCTATGGTGGGAGATTTCCCATTAGTAGATATGGCTATTTTCAAGTTCCCTTTTTGTACTATAGATCCAAGATAAAAATCACAAAGTTCCGGTACATCCGATACATTTACCAATTTATGCATTTTCTTTGCATCTTTCTTAATTCTTTTACTAAGCATGGGATCATTTACGGCGACAATGATCACATCCATATTTTTTAAATCAGATGATCCATATACTTTTTTAGTTAATCTTATAGAATTAAATATTTTAGCTAATTCATAAACTTTTTGATCAATATGATAAGCTATTAAATTTACTTCTGTATCAGGATTATTTCGTAATACAGTTTTTAATTTTTCCAAAGCTGTTTTTCCACCACCAATAATTAAAAGGGAAAGTCTTTCTAATTGTAAAAATATAGGAAAAAGTCTATTATTTTCTTTCTTTATCATTATGAGATATATTAAACAATCCATTGTTTTCTAAGAGAAAAATTTCCAAAATTTTCTCCTAAAAATCTTTCTTTTCGAAAAACACCAAAAATTAGATCAAGTTCCTTCAAAATAGAAGATTCATCCATATTTTTTTTATAAAGTTTATTCAAACGTGTCCCCTCCTTATTCGCTCCTAAATATAGATTATATAACCCATAAGAAACTCCTATCAAACCAATTTCCGCTAGATAAGGACGTGAGCATCCATTAGGACATCCAGTCATACGAATAATAATCTCTTCTTTTTCCAATTGATATTTTTTTAAAATATGCTCAATTTTGTCTATTAAATTAGGTAAATAACGTTGTCCTTCCGCCAAAGCTAAAGGACATGTATTAAAAGCTACACAGGCCATAGAGTTCTTTCTTATAGAGGATATATTTTTCATATAATTGATAATTCCATATTCCTCAAGAATAGATTGTATTTTTTCTTTATGATTGACCTGAATATCAGTTAATGTTATATTCTGATTACAAGTGAATAAAAAATTACATATTTGAAGTTCTGCTATTTTTAACAAAGCAGATTTTAAATGAACAGATTTTCTATCAAAAACTAATCCGTTTTCTATAAAAAAAGTATAATTCCATAATTTTTTATTGTTCTGAATCCAACAAAAATAATCCGTTCTTTCTGTAAAAACAAAAGGATGTTCTTTTTCTAAAGAGAAACTAATTCTTTTTTCCAGTTCTTTTTTAAACCAATCAATTCCATAATTATCTATAGTGTATTTTAAACGAGCCAATTTTCGATCCTTTCTATTTCCATAATCACGTTGAATTGTCAATATCTCGTATACTATTTTTAATGTTTTTTCTTCCGAATCTGAAAATCCAATTACCGTACCTAATCTAGAATAAGTTTTAGGATTACCATGTGTAGTAGATAAACCCCCTCCTACTGATATATTAAATCCTTTTAATTGATAATTAAAAGGATCTATAATAGCAATTAAACCTATGTCATTAGCAAAAACGTCTACATCATTATTAGGAGGAACAGCTATAGCTATCTTAAATTTTCTAGGTAAATAATTTTCTTTATAAAGAGGCTCTTTATTTTCTTTTTCCAGAATTTTTTCTTCATCTAACCAAATTTCATAATAAGCCCTTGTTTTTGGAAGTAACATTTTACTAATTTTAGAAGCATAATCATATATTTCTTCATAAGAATGTTTTCCCACATATGTACTGCATATTACATTTCTATTAACATCACCACAAGTAGCTATAGAATCCAATTTAGAAAGATTAAAAGATTGAATAGTAGGTTTTATTTTAGATTTAATCAATCCATGCAATTGAACAGTTTGTCTAGTCGTTATTTTAATTACTCCTGTTGAATTTTTTTCTGAAATCTGATGGATAGCTATCCATTGTTTTGAATTAATAAGACCTCCTGGAATTCGTAAACGAATCATAAAAGAATATAAACGATCTAATTTTTTCTTAGAACGTTCTTCTCTTATATCTCTATCATCTTGTTGATATAATCCATGAAATTTTACAACAATTTGATCTTTATCATAAAAACCACCAAACAGTTCCTCTTTCAAGCTGTCTACAATAGACCCACGAAGTCCTTTGCTTTCTTTTTTTATTTTTTCCTCTACCGTTGTCATTTTTTTTTTATAATCACGATCTTTTATCATCTTATTTTCAAATTTTTTTTTGGAAAAAATTAATATACATCTTTCAAATAGCGTCCAGCTTCTTTCATTTTTTTTATAAAAAACTCTGGAGAAGTACGGCCAATTTCTTTTATCACACGATATATCGTATTCTCAACATCTATACTCATAGGTGTTTTTTTTCCACAAATGTATACATACGCCCCATTCTCTATCCATGTAAAAAATTCCTGACGATTTTCCCATATTTTATTTTGTACATATATTTTTTCTTCTTGATCTCTAGAAAAAGCAAGACTAACACGATGAAGTACTCCATTTTTTTTCCAATTTTGAACTTCTGTTTGATATAAAAAATCAGAAGCAAAATGCTGATCTCCAAAAAAAAGCCAATTCTTTCCAGAAGCTCCTATTGCTTCTCTTTCATATAAAAATGAACGAAATGGAGCTATCCCTGTTCCAGGTCCAATAAGAATAATATCTTTGTCTGATTCTGGTAACTTAAATAAGTAATTTTTATGAATAAAAAAAGATAAAATATCACCTTCCTTTAATTTAGAAAGAAAATCAGAACAATAACCATATTTAATTTTTTCACCTATTTGAAATTGATGACGTGATACTGTAATGTGTATCTCAGAATCATGAACTCTTGGAGAAGAAGAAATAGAATATAATCTAGGTTTTATAGGATCCATAATTTGAACTAAGTCTTCTGGTTGATTTCGATTTTTCATAGGAAAATTCTTTAAAAGATCAAAAAGATCCCATTCTTTATCATAAGGAATGTCTTTTTTTACCAACGCTGAATATTTTTTCAATACAATTGTAGACAAATGAAAAATATTTGCTTCTTTTTTTAAAAAATCAAACATATTTTTCATTTTATTTGAAGTATTATCATTTTTATTTTGAAAAAAATTCATAATCTTTTGTACTTCTTCTGAAGGGTTTTCTGCTATAATGCCTACCGAATCCCCTGGTTCATAATTGACTTCATCAGGGTTTTTGATTAAAATTTCAATATGATGAATTTCTTTGTTAGAACCTCTTCCTTTATCGTTTAAAAGTGTATTAGTTAAAATAGTTCCATAAATTTTTTTTTTTTTCACGTTTTTTTTGATAAATTCTTCCTGAATTTTCCCTTTCTCAAAAAAATTTACAATTTTCGTAAACCATTCTTCTGCTTTATCTTCAAAATCTACATCACATTTTTGTAACGGAATTAGTCTAGTAGCTCCCACTTCATGTAAACGTCTATCTACATCTTCTCCTGCTTTGCAAAAGAAAGGATAAGAACGATCGCCTAATGCTAATACACTATATTTCATACTATCTAAACGAAGATCTTTCTCTTGATGAATAAAATCAAAAAAAGATTTAGCAGATGATGGAGGTTCTCCTTCTCCATGTGTACTAATAATTATGAAAAAATAATTTTCTTTTTTTAAATCAATCAAACGGTATTGATCTAAACTTATTAATTTTATTTGTAATTTTTTATCTTTAGCTTTCTTAACAAGAGAAAAAGCTAAATTTTTTGCATTTCCGGTTTCTGTCCCATAAACAAGTGTAATTTTTTCTTTAAACTTTATCAATTTTTTTGAATTTTCATTTGAATTTTCATAGGAAGAAATTATTCCAGATAAAAATCCAGACATCCAAATAATTTCTTCTTTAGAAGAATTTTTTATGAATTCAATGAATGCTTTATTTTTTGATTCAGATAACATTTTTTTTCAAGTTTAAAACAGAGATGAATTACAAAAAAAACAAAATATTAAGACACAAAATAATTTTTTTTAGGAAAAAAATATAGATCAGAAGTCCATTTAAATTTTCTATGTAAATTGACCGTTTTTCCTATAATTACTAAAGATGGAGATAAAAATTTTTTTTCTTTTCTTATTAATTCTTTACAATTGTAAAGGGAACTTGTATAGACCTTTTGCATCGGTGTAGTAGCTTGTTCCACTATTGCTACCAATTTATCTGTATAAATATTTCTTTTATTCATTATCAATTTATCAAAAATATAGTCCAATTTTTGAATACACATATAAAATACTAACGTATCCGAAGTCTTCATAAATTCAATCCATTGATCTTGACGAATAGAGTTTGGATCATGAAGTGTAATAAAACGAACTGAAGAAGCGTATCCCCTTGCTGTAAGAGGAATCCCTGTGTAAGCAGCAGCACCTACAGCTGCAGTAACTCCTGGAATGATTTCATAAGAAATATCATATTTTTTTAATTCAATTAATTCATCCATAATATTAGAAAAAATAGAAACATCTCCCCCTTTTAGTCTAACTACATATTTTCCTTGCAAAGCATGATAAATCATAATGTCATTGATTTTTTTTTGAGTCAGATATAATGGATTCTCATTTCTACTACTACTACAATATGTAGAGCGTTTTCCTACATAAATAATTTTTCTTTTAGAATTTGAATATTTTTTTAGTATTTCAGGACTGACAAGACGATCTACTAATATCACTTCGGATTTTCTTAAATGATAAACGGCTTTAATAGTTATCAAATCAGGATCTCCTGGACCTGCGGAAATAAAAATAACCTTTTTCATTTTTTTTTATGATTTATGAATCAAAAAGATCTTCCACAGATAAATATCTCTCTCCAGTATCATAATTAAATGTCAGTATTGTCGAATTTTCAGAAAAATTGGATAATTTTTTCGCAATAGCAGACAATACAGCTCCTGTAGAAATTCCTACCAAAATTCCTTCTTTCTTTGCCACCTTACGAACATAACTAAATGCTTCTTCTTTAGATACTAAAAAAGTTCCATCTAGTATTTTAATATTTAAAATGGATGGAATAAAACCTGCACCTAACCCTTGTAATGCATGAGGATTAGGTGTCCCCCCAAATATTACCGAAGATTCTATAGGTTCTACAGAAAATATCTTTATAGTTGGAAATTTTTTCTTTAATACTTCTCCTATTCCAGTAATATGTCCTCCAGTTCCTACTCCTGTAATAAAATAATCAATTCCATCAGGAAATGATTCTAAAATTTCCTTAGCCGTAGTATATTTATGTATATTAGAATTAGAAATATTGTCGAATTGTTTTGGCATCCATGAATTTGGAATAGAATTCACCAACTCTTCCGCTTTTTGAATAGCTCCCTTCATTCCTTCTTCTCTAGGAGTAAGAACAAATTTTGCTCCATAAACTGAAAAAATTTTTCTTCTTTCAACACTCATAGATTCAGGCATTACTAAAATAAGACGATATCCTTTCACAGCAGATACCATTGCCAATCCAACTCCAGTATTTCCAGAAGTAGGCTCAATGATAGTATCTCCATTCTTAAGAATTCCTTTTTTCTCTGCATCCTCGATCATGGATAATGCTATTCGATCCTTAATGCTTCCTCCTGGATTATTTTTTTCCAGCTTCATCCAAACTTTATGATTTGGATATAAACGAAGAAGACATACATGAGGTGTATTTCCAATAGTATGCAAGATACTTTCTGCTTTCATCTTTATATTTTATTTTTTTTATTATATCATATAGTTAATAGGATCGGGAAAAGGATTGTTATTTCGCATCCTTATTTCGCTTTTTTGATAAACTATAGAATATGGAGGGATACTATGTGTGACCCATACATTTCCACCAATAACACTATCATGTCCAACTATCGTCTCTCCTCCCAATATAGTAGCTCCAGCATAAATAGTAACTTTATCTTCTATAGTAGGATGACGTTTCTTATTTGCTAATTTTTTATCTACATAAACAGCTCCTAAAGTGACCCCCTGATATATTTTCACTTTATTTCCTATTTTCGTACTAGATCCTATCACTATTCCTGTTCCATGATCTATCACAAAAGCTTTTCCGATTTCTGCAGCGGCATGAATATCGACACCCGTTTTACTATGAGCATATTCTGTTATTAGTCGAGGGAGAATTGGAACTTTTAAAATCCACAGTTGATGAGCCATTCTATATAATGCAGTAGCAAAAAATCCGGGATATGACAAATAAATTTCTTCTATTACGGTTGCAGCTGGATCAAAATCTAAAATAGCATTAGCATCTGTCACTAATGTTTGATAAATATTAGGAATTTTTTCAAAAAAATTTTTTGTAAATGTTTTTGATTGATTTTCTTCAAAATTTAATTCTAAAAGAATATGATGCAACTCGTGTTGTAATATTTGATAATTTTTATTTAAAGATTTTCTGTTTTCTAAAATATTCTGATCAGGGGTAAAAAGTAGATGAAATAAACCTTCTACAAATTTTTCGGACATCTTTTTATGAGGAAAAGGATAAAATCCTTTTTTTTTATTTTCAAACAAATTATTTAAAAAATCTGAATTAGACATAATAAAAAATTATTCAAAATTTACTCGATCATACAAGCGGCTATTGTGGCATAACTCGTTTCATCTATCAAAATAGAAGCTCCATTATCTCTTATCTTTTTATAAGAATCAAAAGGAATTGGTTTGGATGTTTTTATTCTCACTTTTACTAAATCATTTAATCCTACATTATCTGGATTTCTCTCTTTTTGAAAAGTATTCACATTTATGCGATAAATAATATCTGTAATCACAATTGGAATTTGAAAACTGTGAATTTGAAATAAATATCTTTTTTTTCGTTTCAAACGACTATTCTCCATCCAACAAAGAACAGCATAAAAATCTTGAGAGACCTTAGGTTGATCATCGTCATTCTTTACAAGAATATCACCACGAGAGATATCTATTTGATCTTCTAAATACATAATTATGCTTTGAGGAGCAAATGCTTCTTCAATTCGTTTTCCACCCATTTCCATATACTTTATTTTTGTGTGCAAATTAGTGGGATAAACAATGATTTCATCTCCTTTTCTATAAATACCACTGATAATTTTCCCTGCATATCCACGTAAGTAATTATTAAGTTCTCTTGATCGAATAATATACTGAATTGGAAATCTAGATGGTTCTAAATGAGGTTCTTTTTGAATCCATATATTTTCTAGCAAGGAAAGAATGCTAGGGCCTCTATACCATTTCATATTGGAAGATTTATCTACTACATTATCTCCATTTTTTGCACTAATCGGAATTGTTTCTATATTTTTCAAACCGACTCTATGAGCAGTGATTTGATATTGACGAATTATATCTTTGTATATTTCATAATCATAACCAATCAAATCCATTTTATTAATAGCTAAAATAATTTTTGGAATATTCAATAATCCGAGAATTAAAGAATGTCTTTGTATTTGTTCTACTATTCCATAACGAGCATCTACCAATATAATTGCTAAATCTGCGTGAGAAGCACCCGTTACCATATTTCTAGTATATTGAAAATGTCCTGGAGTATCTGCTATAATAAATTTTCTTTTAGATGTAGAAAAATATTTATAAGCCACATCAATAGTTATGCCCTGTTCTCTTTCAGCTCTTAACCCATCTGTTAACAATGATAAATCTATTTGATTTTCATTATCCACATGTTTTTCCGTAATCATAGATAATTGATCTGTCAATACAGAATGACTATCATATAATAAACGTCCAATAAGAGTACTCTTTCCATTATCTACACTCCCTGATGTGATGAACCTTAAACTATCCATGAATATATATGTTGTATATTAAAAATATCCTTGTTTTTTTCGATCTTCCATAGCAGTATCCGATAGAGAATCATCAATTCTTGTCTGACCTCTTTCACTTATTCTCGTATCTAAAAGTTCTTGAATGATTTGTTCTACATTTTTTGCATTTGACTCAATGGCTGCTGTACAAGTCATATCTCCTATAGTACGATACCGTAAGTTTTTTCTACAGATGACTTCATCTGGATTAGGTTGAATGAATTTCGATATGGCCATCCATTTTCCTTGAAAATTAAAAGCATCTCTTTGATGTGAAAAATAAATAGAAGGTAATAAAATATCTTCTTTTTGTATATAATTCCATACATCTAATTCGGTCCAATTACTAATGGGAAAAACACGTATATTTTCTCCATTTCGTATTTTTCCATTGTAAACATTCCACAATTCAGGTCTTTGTAATTTTGGATCCCAAGATCCAAATTCATTTCGAATGGAAAAAATCCTTTCTTTAGATCTCGCTTTTTCTTCATCCCTGCGTCCGCCACCAATACATGCATCAAATTGAAATTCTTCAATTGTATCTATAAGTGTATAAGATTGTAAAATATTTCTGTTGGGAAATCTTCCTTTAGGTTCAGATAAATTCTTACGTATTATAGTGTCCTCTACTTTACGTACAATAATTTTTTCTTCAATATTTTTCACTAAAAAATCTCTAAAGTCTAATGTTTCAGGAAAATTATATCCCGTATCAATGTGTACCAAAGGAAATGGTAACTTTCCTGGTCTAAAAGCTTTTAAAGCTAAATGAACTAATAAAATAGAATCTTTACCTCCTGAAAATAATAAAGCCGGTCTATCAAATTGTCCTGCTACTTCCCTATAAATATGAATGGTTTCTGATTCTAATTGTTCCAAATAGTTTAAATAATAAGTTTTCATATGTTCCTTTTGATGCATTTTGTATCATTAATTTCTTATATTTTTTAAGTGTAATCCACACTCTTTCTTTACAGAATTCTCTTCCCACCACCATCGTCCACTACGATAACTTTCTCCACTTTTAACCGAACGTGTACATGGTGCACATCCTATACTTAAATACCCATTATTATATAAACGATTATAAGGAATGTTATATTTTTTAATAAGTTTTATTATTTGGTCGGACTTCCAATTAAAAAGAGGATGATATTTTATTAATTGATAATTAGAATCCCATTCTAAAAAATTTAAATTTTTTCTTTCAATAGAATGTTCTGAACGTAATCCAGTAACCCAAATTGCATTTCCTTGCAAAGCCCTTTTTAAGGGTTCTACTTTTCGTAGAAAACAACATTTCATTCTATTTTGAACGTTTTCATAAAAAGAATTAGGTCCTTTTTCGGATAAAAATTTTTCTAATTTTTTAGTATCCGGATAATATGCAGAAATGGAATAATTGTAAAACTTATTTGTATCTGACCAAACTTGATAAGTTTCTTTAAAAATCCTACCCGTATCTAGGGTGAATATTTTTATAGGAATTTTTCCATTTAGAATAAAATGAGAAATCAATTGATCTTCAATGTTAAAACTGGTAGAAAAAACTATTCTTTCAGGAAAAATCTCTGAAAGAATTTTTAACTTTTCTTCTATAGAAAAAGATTCAATTTTTTTAGCAATATCAGACAAACATTTCTCGGATGGATTTCGCAATTTCATATTTTTTATTCATTACCATTTCTTCTTTGAAGAAGAAGATTAATCATTACAAATTAATCTTCCATATAACCAAAAAAAATAAAAAACCCTTCGAATTATCTATCAAATCAAAGGGAGGCTTGTTACAGATCGCAATTTTAATTTACAAATATATAAAGAATTGTAGAATTTATTATGAGATCATAAAATTTTATTCATTAAGAAGAAGATTTTTTATTACAAAATTCCTTATTTCTTTCCTTTTCAATTTTCCAAAAGAATTTTCTATAAAATTTTTTACGAAAAAAATTGCTCTCGGTTTATAAAATTTTTTTTTTCCAATAAACACATGTTGAGGTATTTTAACAGAAAAAAAACTACCCTCAATAATTAATACTATTTTTTCTCCCAAAATTTTATCGGGAATTGAAGAAATTAAAAATCTTCTATGAGAAGGAATAAATGAATATATTTCCTTTTCTATTAATTCAGGAAGTATTTTAATCCCTCCACTATTAATAATATTATCAAATCTACCTATCCAATTAAATTCATGATCAGAAATCAAATGAACCATATCATTGGTTTGAATAAAGGATTCCATATTATATATCCCTAAACAATTCCTTTTATCTATACTTAGATAGACATCATCGAATGATTGAAAATATGGAACACGATCTAATCCATTAATCTTTCTCAAGGCTATATGACCCAATGTTTCTGTCATTCCATAGGTAGCATAACATATCGTTGATATTTTTTGTAATCTTTCTTCTAATTCAACAGAAACAGAACTGCCCCCTATCAAAACAATTCGGATTTTATACAAATGATTTATACTTGAAAAAACTTGCATAGGTACCATGGATGCAATATCAAAAAATTCTTCAATATTTTCTAATGGAGTAGATGATGGCGGAATACAATAGATATTCCACTGAAATATCATTGCACGTATCAAAAACATTTTACTCGCTATAGAATCTGGAGATAGACATAATAAACCTATAGTTCCTCTTTTTTTGAGATTTAAAAAATTTACGGTTCTTTTTGCCGATTCATACATCCATTTTTTTTTCATAAAAATCCTTTTAGGATTACCCGTGGTTCCAGAAGTAAAACCCATTAATACTGTTTGATTTTTTTCATTCCAATTCTTTAAAAAAGAAAGAATAGATTCTTGCCATTGATACAATGGATGTCCTTTTAAAACTAAATTAGTAACAGATATTTTATTTGAAGAAAAATAAATCCACATTCCTAGAAAATACTCTTTATATTCCATTGATGCAAAGGATTGTACCAAATAAAACCTTTTTTTATATAAATAGGAGAAAAAAGATCATTATAAAAATATCCTACATTTAACCCATGTATTCCTCTACTATTTTTATATTTTTGTTCAATTTTAAAGGTCCATTGAGCCATCGTATTAATTCCTATATGACTATCCAAAGAAGAACTAATCCACCATACTATTCCTCTTTTATTAGCTTCTAATATCCATTCTTTACATCCGGAAAACCCTCCACATACACTTGGTTTTAACACTATATATTGAGGTTTTATCGTATCCAACAATCTTTTTTTCAATTTTAAATCATTAATACCTATTAATTCTTCATCTAATGCTATGGGGATTTTTGATACTTTGCATATTGTAGACATTTCTTTCCAATTCCCAGATCGTATAGGTTGTTCTACCGAATGAATAATATTTATATCACAAAGCTTATTTATACAGGATAAAGTATCTTCTTTCCTTTTAAAAGAACCATTTGCATCCATTGATATTTTTATATATGGATATTGATTTTGAATTTTTTTTAACAAAAAATACAAGTATTGATTATGAAAAAAAATTGGACTTATTTTCATTTTGATGAATGAGAATCCTTGAAATATTTCCTTTTCTATTTCATGTTCTGTATTCTTTATAGAAGAATACCATATCAAACTATTTATAGAAAGCCCTATTTTACCATTAGTAAATTTAGAATCATATAAAATTGGAAACTTTTTCTTTAAATACAAAAAAGCCTGTTCCAATCCAAATAAAATCGAAGAATAAGAAATATAAGAACGATAATAATCGATTTCTGTTTTCTTTATAGCGTTTATTTTTCTAGAAACAAACAACAATTCTTTTTCGTAAAAATTTAAATTAGTTACTTTTTCCAATAGTGGATTGCATTCTCCAACTCCTATTTTTTCTTCTTTTTTTATAATCAAAAACCAGATTATACTATAATCAAATGTCTTATTGGCATTTTTCACTTTTTCTTTGAAAAAAAATTGATATTTTTTTAGTTCAGATCTTACCATCATACATATGATAAACTTATCATAATCTCTTATACCCTTATAGATTCTCCCATTTTTAATAAAAATAATTCTTTTCCATTTTCAAAAAATTTATTTTTTGCCTGTTCTTTATCAATTTCTATAGATTCAAAAGTGTCGTAATGCACTCCCAATATTTTATTACACTGCAGAAAATTTGAAGCCATAATAGCTTCTTCTACATCCATAGTATAAACACCTCCTATAGGAAGAATAGATATTTTTAATTTTCCAAAAGTAGGAATGAGACTCATTTCTTTTGTCAAAGAAGTATCTCCGGATATATATATATTTCCTTTTTTTGTATGTAAAAGAAAACCTCCAGGATTTCCTCCATAAGTTCCATCATTAAAAACACTAGAATGAACGGCCCAAACATACTTTAATTTTCCAAACGGAAAAGATATAAAAGATCCATAATTTATTCCATAAGTTTTTAATCCTTTTTTTTCAAAAAAATTGGATATTTCATAGTTTGAAATCACCATAGAATTTAACTTTTTTGCAAATAATTCAACATCACATATATGATCATTATGTGCGTGAGTGATTAAAATGTAATCAACTTTATTAAATTGACGAATAGTGTTATTTAGTAATGATGTATTTTTTTTGAATATAGGGTTATCCGAAAAAAATGGATCTATTAACAAATAGATTTTTTCTATTTCTAATAGACATGTACTATGTGTAAAAAAAGTTATTTTCATTTTCAAATTATATATTATATAAGTGTTACAATATAATTTTTTGCATTTTATTTAATAAATAAAGCTTCCAAATCCTATACACATGGAATAAAAAAAAGTAATTAAAACTAATTTTTTTAATTCTGAAGTAAAACCCTTATAATTTTTCATGAAAAAAATTTTCTTTAAATGTTGTGCAAAAAAAGGAATACTTAATATAAAAAAAAACCATTGATAAATATTTTTGTAAGTTAAATAAATAAACCATCCTCCTAAAAATAGAGAAATTAATATAGAAAAAATATGATATAATTTTGCATATTTAATACCTAATATTCCAGCTATTGTATATTTTCCATTTTTATAATCATTTTTTATATCTCTCATATTATTAACATTTAAAACAGAAAGACTCAAAAATCCTATTGATAATGATAAAAAAAGCATTTCCGAGGAAAATACATAAGTATACAAAAAATAACTTCCTTCTACAGAAACTAAACCAAAAAAAATCAAAACAAATAAATCTCCCATTCCCACATATCCATATGGATAAGGGCCAATAGTATATTTGATTGAACTATATATGCAAATTAAAAGACCCATAAAATAAATTAGAAAAATAAAAACACCTTTTGTATTTAAAGATTTGTAAATTAAAAATATACCGGATAAAAAAGATAATATAGAAAATATATTTATAGCTCTTTTCATAGCTAACAAAGAAATTAACCCTCTTTGAACAATTCTTTTTGGTCCAATTCGATGATTATTATCTATTCCTTGAATGCTATCTCCATAATCATTTGAAAAATTAGCCAATATTTGCAATAATATAGCAGTAAAAAGACACTGAAAGTAAGTAATAAAATCTCCAAATCCTTGAGATTTAGAAATTAAAAAACTTAAAGTAATTCCGGAAAAAGAAAGGAGTAATGTTTGAAAACGAATGGCATAAAACCAATATTTTAATTTCATAAAAATCTTGGAAATTTCTTAAAATTTGGATTTCTTTTTTCTAAAAAAGCATCTTTTCCTTCTCTAGATTCTTCCGTTAAATAAAACATTAAAGTAGCATCTCCAGCTAATTGCATTAATCCATGTTGTCCATCTAATTCTGCATTTAAACAACGTTTAATCATTCTTAAAGACATTGGACTTCTCTTTTGTATCGTTTGACACCATTCTATAGTTGTTTTTTCTAAATCATTCAAAGGAACTACTTTATTAATCAAACCCATTTTGAATGCCTCTTCTGCAGAATATTTTTTACACAAAAACCACATTTCTCGCGTTCTTTTCTGACCAATATGACGTGCTAAATAAGAAGAACCGAACCCTCCGTCAAAAGATCCTACTTTAGGTCCAACTTGACTAAAAATAGCATGATCTGATGCTATAGTTAAATCACAAACTACATGTAAAACATGTCCTCCTCCCACAGCAAAACCATTGACCATTGCAATGACTGGTTTAGGTATTTCTCTTATTTTCTTATAAAAATCTAAAATATTTAATCTAGGAATTCCATCTTTTCCTAAATATCCACCATAACCCCTAGTTTTTTGATCTCCTCCAGAACAAAAAGATTTATTTCCAGATCCAGTAATAATCAATACATCAATATCTTTTCTATCATAACATATATCTATAGCATCGATCATTTCTTTCACAGTTTCTACACGAAAAGCATTATGACATTCAGGCCGATTTATTTCTATTTTAGAGATTCCTTTCCAAAAAAGAAATAAAATATCTTCATATTTTTTTATTGAAATCCAATTTATTGTAGAATGCATATTAAAATTGATGTTTATTTTTATATACCAAAGTAACAAAAAAAATCATTTTTTTTAATAATGTTATTATGTTCCGTAATATTTTTTCCATAATAATAGGATTATTAGTAAGTCTTGCTGAAATTCTTTATGCTATAAAATGGATAAAAAAGTGGTTTATAACAATACAATTTATTCCACTGAAAAAATTACAAAATGTATTTTTTTATGCTCCTCCTGAATTTTTTATAACTTTATTTTTTTTCTATATTATTAGCGCTTTAATAGGAGGAATAACTACGGCATTTTTTGTCCAAAACGCTAAAAAAGCTTATGCATTATTAACTGGTTTTATTTTATTTATTATTGCTTTCATTCACATATTTTTATATACTTTACCATTGTGGTTTAAAATAATTATCCTTCCTATTTTTTTCCCATTTTCATATTTAGGAGGAGAATTTGTAGAATTTTTACAAAGGAAGAAATGGATAAACTAACAAATATAAAAATCCAGATAAATATCCTATTATAGCTAGCCAACTAATTTTTTTCAAATACCAAAAAAAATCTATTTTTTCCATTCCCATAGCTGCTATACCGGAAGCAGATCCTATAAGAAATATACTGCCTCCCGTTCCGGATACATAAGCTATATGATGCCAAAACTCATGATCTACAGGATAAGAAAACATGGCAATAGTAGCTGCTACTAATGGAACATTATCTATAACAGAAGATATTAATCCAAATAAAAATGTAGTTACTTTCCATGTAGAAACTATATGGCTAATCCAACGAGATAAATTATATAATACACCTAAATATTCTAAAGCTGAAACAGAAAGTAATATTCCGAAAAAAAATAAAATACTAGAAAAATCTATATTTTGAAATACTTCTTCTATAGAAAAATTTTTTTTTTGCATATTAATGATCAATCCTAGTATTCCAAGAGAAAAAATCATCCCCATATATGGAGGAAGACCAGTTATAGTTTTAAAAATAGGAACAAATAATAAAAGACATAATCCTATATTTAATATCCAAAAACCTTTTTTACGATCTATTTTTGATAACTGACTTTTTTCTATTTGAATAATTCCATCAAAAATGGGCATTAATGAACCGATTAGCGTTGAAAAGAACATACATAAAGCAGATGGAATAAAGATTCTTTTAACAAGATTAAAAGTAGTTACATTCTTAGATATCCATAACATTGTAGTAGTAATATCACCTATAGGTGACCATACTCCACCTGCATTTGCAGATATGATAACTAAACCTAAATAGTATAAACGTTCTTTATAATCATAAATTACTTTTTTTAAAATGGTTGCTACAACTATGGTTGCTGTTAAATTATCTATAATAGCAGATAAAACAAAAGATAATAAACTTATTATCCATAAAAATTTTCGTTTTGTATTAGTATGAAATAAATTCCTTAATACTTCAAAACCAGAATATTTATCAATAATAGAAATAATTGACATGGCCCCAATAAGAAAAAATACTATTTCAGATGCTTTTCCTAAATGGAATAATAAAAAAATTTGAGGGTCTTTCCATTTATTATTTAATTCAAAAATAGGAATATTCCAAAACATAATTAAAGACCAACAAACAGAAGCCATAAGAATAGATGGAATAACCTTATTCAAGGATATTGTATTCTCAAGAGTAATAAAAAAATATCCAATAATAAAAATCAATATTATCATTGATTCCATAGTTTATTTATTGGAGATAATAAAAAAAAAATTAATAATTTATTTCCATCCTGGATAATGAGAATTTTTACCTAGCGCATCTTCGATACGTAATAATTGATTATATTTTGAAGTCCTTTCAGAACGACAAATAGAACCTGTTTTGATTTTTCCAATATTTAATGCTACAGATAAATCAGCTATAAAAGGATCTTCTGTATCTCCAGAACGATGAGAAATAATGTTATAATATCCATTTACTTTTCCTGTATTTATGGTTTCTATTGTTTCTGTCAATGTTCCCACTTGATTTACTTTGATAAGAATAGAATTGGCTATTCCTTCCTTTATCCCCTCATTTAATTTTTCTACTTTTGTTACAAATAAATCATCTCCAACTAATAAAACTTCTTTTCCTAATTCTCTAGTTAATATTTTCCATCCTTCCCAATCATTTTGATCCATTCCATCTTCAATGGATATAATAGGATAACGTCTTGTTAAATAAGACAAATAATTAACATGTTCCTCTTTCGATCTTTCTATTTTCTCTTTATTTCCATTTTCAAATTTAGAATAATTATATTTGTTATCTTGATAGAATTCAGATGCTGCACAATCTAAAGCCAAACCTATTTCTTCATAAGGTTCATAGTTAGCCTGATGTATTGCTTCCATAACATTATCTAATACATCTTCAATTCCATTAAAATTAGAAGAAAAACCACCCTCATCCCCAACATTTGTTGATAATCCTTTTTTAGATAAAATATTTTTTAGTTTATAAAAAACTTTATATCCCATTTGAAGTGCATCAAGAAATGTATTAGCTTTCATGGGAACTATCATAAATTCTTGAAAGGCTATAGGAGCATCTGAATGCCTACCACCGTTTACAATATTCATTAATGGAATTGGCAGTACATGTGCATGTACTCCTCCTATATATTTATAAAGAGGTATATTTAGCTCATTAGAAGCTGCTTTTACTACAGCTAAAGAAACTCCTAAAATTGCATTAGCTCCTAATCTTTTTTTATTTTTCGTTCCGTCTAAATCTAATATTAATTTATCGATAGATATTTGATCCATTACAGAATAACCAATTAGTTCTGGAGATATAATATTGTTTACATTATGAACCGCTTTCATTACTCCATTTCCTAAAAATTTATCTCCACCATCGCGCAATTCAAAAGCCTCATTTTCTCCTTTTGATGCTCCAGATGGAACACAGGCACGTCCTAATATATTTTTTTCTGTCACTACATCTACTTCTACAGTAGGATTTCCTCTAGAATCTAATATTTGTCTAGCTTTGATAGTTTTAATTTTACTCATGGTTATTTTTACCTATTTGATCCTCCTTCTTCCTTTTTTTACTATTACTACGCCTTACTGATTTCCTATTTTTTTTAGAATTATAAATATCATTAAAATCAACTAATTCAATCATAGATAACTTAGCCATATCACCAAAACGAGATTGAATTTTTATAATTCTTGTGTATCCACCAGGACGTTCACGTACTTTTTGAAAATGCTCTCTAAAAAGTTCTGATACTGCAAATTTATCTCTTAATAATGCAAATATATTTCTTCTAGAATGAAGAGTTTTTATTTTAGATTTAGTAATAATAGGTTCTATATATTGTTTTAAAGCTTTTGCTTTGGCTAAAGTTGTAAAAATTCTTTTTTCTTTAATCAAAGATGAAGACATATTAGAAAGAAGAGATTTTCTATGTCCAAATTTTCGTCCTAAATGATTATTTTTTCTTCTATGATTCATAAATCAAAAACCTATTCTTGATTTAATTTGTACTCTAAAATATCCATTCCAAAATATAAACCCTTCTCTTTCATTTTACTTTCTAGTTCATCCAAAGATTTTTTACCAAAATTTCTCATTTTTAACATATTAGACCTATTACATGTCACTAAATCTGCTACAGATTGTATAGATGCAGATTTTAAACAATTTTTTGTCCGTACAGATAAATCCATATCGGTCAATTTAGATTTTAATAATGCACGCATACGTAAAAATTCTTCATCATACTTTCTTTCTTTGCTGATTTCTTCATGTTCTTTCTTTCCTATTTTTTCATAAGAAAAAATAGAAAAATATTTTATTAAAATTTGAGAAGCCTCCATTAAAGCTGTTTTTGGAGACATAGATCCATCTGTTCTTATTTCCAATGAAAGACTTTCAAAGTCGGTTTTCTGACCTACACGACAATTTTCTATTGTATATTTCACATTTTTGATAGGTGTATAAATGGAGTCTATAGGAATATTCCCTATTAAATCATCATTATTTTTCTTATTTTCTTCTGCTGGAACATAACCTCTTCCTTCTTCAATAGTGAAACTCATTTCTAATGGAATAGATTTTTCTTTATGACAAATGATTATATCCGTATTTAAAACTTGAAAACTAGAAATAAATTCATTTAAAATTTTTCCAGTAATTTTTTCTTTATTTTTCACTAATACATTGACTGTTTCTTTTGTAACTCCTTTTACTTTACGTTTAAAACGAATTTTTTTGAAATTTAATACGATTTCAGTAACATCTTCTACTACACCTTCTATAGTAGAAAATTCATATTTTACTCCTTTAATTCTTATGGAAGTTACCGCAAACCCTCTTAAAGATCCTAAAAGAACTCTTCTTAAAGCATTTCCCAACGTAAGACCATAACCCGGCTCTAAAGGTTTTAAATGGAAAACCCCTTTTTGATCTGTAAATTCCGATATTGTGATTCTATCAGGTTTAACAAAATCTAAAATAGCCATAATATAATTTTTCCTTATTTTGAATATAATTCAACAATGAGTTGTTCTTTAATATTTTCAGGTATTTGTTTCCTTTTTGGCACAATTCTAAATATTCCAAACATATTTTTTTCATCTAAAATTAACCATTCTACCAAAGAACCTATTTTATTATTTATAGATTCCAATATAACTGGATGTTTTTTAGATTTTTCTCTTATACCTATCTTATCTCCAGGTCTTAATCTAAAAGAGGGAATATTTACTATACGATCATTGACTGTAATGTGCCTATGAGAAATTATTTGACGAGCAGAAGATCTAGACGGTGCAAATTTTAGTCTAAATATAATATTATCCAAACGAGATTCACATGCTTGTAATAATAATTCTCCAGTAATCCCTTTTTTTTTCGCAGCTTCAAGAAATAACCTCTTAAATTGACGTTCTAATATACCGTATGTATATTTCGCTTTTTGTTTTTCTATTAGTTGTATAAAATATTCCGAACGTTTTCCTCTACGACGATTATTTCCATGTTGACCGGAAGGGTATTTTCTTCTTTCAAAATACTTGTCTTCTCCGTATATACATTCTCCAAACTTTCGAGATATTTTTGTTTTTGGTCCTATATATCTTGCCATAAAAAAAATATTAAACTCTTCTCCTTTTAGGAGGACGACAACCATTATGTGGTAAAGGAGTTATATCTTTTATTAAAGTAATCACAATTCCAGAATTACTTAATGCTCGTATAGCAGCATCTCTACCAGCACCAGGACCTTTTACCTTAACTTCTACCTTTTTTATTCCTGCATTTAATCCTTCTTTTGCTACATTCTCTGCGGCTATCTGAGCTGCATAAGGAGTATTTTTCTTAGATCCTTTAAAATTCATTTTTCCAGCAGAAGACCAAGCTATTACTTCTCCTTTTTTATTTGTCAGTGTAATAATGATATTATTAAATGTAGATTGAATATGAGCAACTCCCAATGTATCTACGATAACAGATCTTTTTTTATTATTACCCAATGATGATTTGACCATATATTATTTCGCTGCTTTTTTCTTATTTGCTACAGTCTTTTTTCTACCTTTTCTAGTCCTACAATTATTTTTTGTTTTCTGACCTCTTAAAGGTAAACGTTTTCTATGTCTAGTTCCTCTATAACAACCGATATCCATTAATCTTTTAATACTTAATTGTATTTCAGATCTTAACTCTCCCTCTATTTTCACATAACTTGAAATATATTTCCTAATGTTACTAATTTCTTCATCAGACCAATCCATAACCTTAACATTTTCGTCTATTCCAACAGACGATAAAATTTTCTTAGATAAACTTTTGTTTATTCCATATAAATACGTAAGTCCAATGATCCCCCTTTTAGATTTAGGTAAATCTACACCTGATATTCTAACTGACATATAAAATTAACGATTAACCTTGTTTTTGTTTAAACCTAGGATTTTTTTTATTGATAATCCGTAAACGTCCTTTTCTTCTGATTATTTTACAATTACCAGTTCTTTTTTTTAAAGAAGTTCTTACTTTCATATTTTCATAATTAATATCTATATGTTATTCTTCCTCTTTTTAAATCATAAGAAGACATTTCTAATCTAACTTTATCTCCAGGTAATATTTTTATATAATGCATTCTCATTTTTCCAGAAATATGTGCCTTAACAATACATCCATTTTCTAATTCAACACGGAACATAGCATTTGGAGAAGATTCTATGATAGTTCCATCAACTTCAATATGCTTTTGTTTAGCCATAGAATATATATATTTAATACAAAATCCAATATACAAAAATTATTACTATAATTTACTACTGCTAACAGGATATCTACTGTTACGATTTTTCATCATCATCAAATCATCATAATAATAATTCAATAAGTATATATTAACTTGTTGCATAATGTCTAAAATTACTCCAACTACAATTAACAAAGAAGTTCCTCCATAAAATAATGCAAAATTTTGAGTCACACCTAAACGAAAAACTATAGATGGAAGTATGGCTATTATAGCTAGTAATATAGCTCCAGGAAACGTAATTTTTGATAAAATGGAATCTATATATTCTGCTGTTTCTTTTCCTGGTTTTATCCTCGGAATATGTCCTCCGTTTCTTTTCAAATCATCAGCCATTTGATTTACTGGAATTGTAATTGCTGTATAAAAAAAAGTAAAAATTATTACCAATAGAGAAAAAGTCAAATTATAACACAACCCATAAACATCTTGAAAAAGATAAAAGAATTTTTTTATTTTATCATTATGAACATAGTCATAAAAAGTTAAAGGAAAAAGCATAATAGCCTGAGAAAAAATAATAGGCATTACACCTGCTGCCGTCATCTTTAATGGAAGATATTGATGTTTTTTATGAATTAATTTAGAATCAAAACCTAAATAATGAGAAACATATTGCACAGGAATTTTTCTGATAGCTTGAATAATTACAATAGTAAATAAAATTACTAATAACCACAATAAAATTTCAAGAAACAAAACGATTAACCCTCCACTTCCGACTTCCAATTTACTAAAAATTTCTTTAGCTATGGCATCTGGAAAACGAGCAATAATTCCGGACATGATAATTAAAGATACCCCATTTCCTATTCCTTCTTCTGTTATTTTATCCCCTAACCACATAGTAAACAATGTTCCAGAAGTTAGAATTACAATTCCTATTGTCCAAAATAAAGTTTTTCCATAAAAAGTATTTATTTTCAATAGATAAGTATTCGATAAAATTGGATTTGAAAAAGGAATAAACTGTTTAGTTAAAGAAATTAAATATAAAGGAGCTTGTATTAAACATATACCTACAGTCAACCATCTCGTAAGAAAATTAATTTGTCTTCTTCCACTTTCTCCATCTCTTTGCAATCTTTGCAAATAAGGAATAATTAGACACATTAATTGTATAATAATAGATGCAGATATATAAGGCATAATACCCAAAGCAAAAATAGAAGCACGATTAAAAGCACCTCCTGTAAAAGAAGAAAGAATTTGCATAAGACCTCTAGAACTCGAGTTAAGACTTCCTAAAAAATCACTAATTCCTAATGGATTAATGCCCGGAATAGGAATGTAAGCTCCAAAACGGTATACTAATAAGAAACTTAAAGTTGTTATGATCTTCTTTCGTAATTCTTTTGCATTCCAAATATTATAAAATGTAACCAAAAAATTATTCATAACTGTTCATTATGATTTCAATTTATTTTACTTTACATAAATAATGGTTCTCCACCTACTTCTTTTATAAAAGTAACAGCGTTTTTACTAAATTTGTTAGCCTCTATTTTTAAAGACGATTTTAATTTTTTTTTTCCTGCTAAAATCTTTATTAAATCATTTTTTTTTCTAACTAAATTATTATCTAGCAATACTTGTTTATTAATGACTTTGTCATCCGAAATTTTTCCTTTATTGATCAAATTTTGTAAAGTATCTAAACTAATTATAAAATATTTTTTTTTAGAAACATTTTTAAATCCAAATTTTGGAATTCTTCTTTGTATAGGCATTTGTCCTCCTTCAAAACCATGTTTTTTAGAATATCCAGAACGAGATTTAGCCCCCTTATGTCCTCTTCCACAAGTACCTCCTTTTCCAGATCCTTGTCCTCTTCCAAGTCTAATTTTTTTTTTTCTAGATCCTATCTTAGGCGTCAAAAAATTTAATAACTGCATAATTAAAAAATTTAATTTTATCCATTAAATACTTTATTAATAGAAATTCCTCTTTGTTGAGCTATTGTTTTTACGTCTCTCATATAAGTAAGAGCCTTTATTGTAGCCTTAATAACATTATGTGGATTAGATGATCCTTTGGATTTAGATAAGACATTTCTCAACCCTACAGCCTCAAGAACAGCTCTAAGAGGACCTCCTGCTATAATTCCGGTTCCTTCAGATGCAGGTTTAATAAGAATATTAGCTCCACCATATTTAGCTTCTTGCTCATGAGGAATTGTTCCATTGGATATGCAAACTTTACACAAACTTCTTTTAGCTTGTTCTCCGGCCTTGTGGATCGCATCTGGTGCTTCTTTAGATTTTCCAAAACCATAACCAACCATTCCATTTTCATTCCCTTTAATAACAATAGCACTAAAACTGAAATATCTTCTCCCTTTAGTTACTTTACAAACTCTAGTCACTCCTACTAATCTTTCTTTCAATTCTAATCCTGAATATCTTGTTTTTTTTTCTTTTTCAGATAAAAATGTAACCATACTTATTATTTAATAATTTAAAAATCTAAACCCATCTCTCTTATTCCTTCTGCTAAAGATTTTATTCTTCCATGATATAAATATTTTCTCTTATCAAAAACAACTTTTTCTATTTTCAACATTTTTGCTCTCTTTCCCAAAAGTTTTCCTACTTCATTAGATAATTCTATTTTTGTTTTCTTTTTATCTGTAAACACTTTTTCTCTAGATGAAGATGAAACTAAAGTTTTTCCAGAAAAATCATCAATTAATTGTACATATATAGCCTTATTACTTCTAAAAACAGATATTCTAGGTCTATTAGAAGTTCCAAATATTCTCTTCAATTTTTTCCGATCTTTTTTTTTTATCATACAATTAAGCAGATTTTCCCGTTTTTCTACGTATTTCCTCTTTTAGATATCTAACCCCTTTACCTTTATAAGGTTCTGGTTTTCTTAACGAACGAATTTTGGCAGCTATCAAACCCAACAATTGTTTATCATGAGATTTAAGAACAATAATAGGGTTTTTTCCTTTTTCTGTTTTTGTTTCTATGTAAATTTCCTTAGGAATTTGAATCATGATATTATGAGAATAACCTAAATTCAATTCTAATATTTCACCATGAAAAGATGCTCTATATCCTATTCCTACTAATTCTAACTCCTTTTTAAATCCTTTAGAAACTCCTTTTATCATATTATAAATTAATACACGATACAATCCATGTAAAGATTTAGATTTTTTATCTTCTTGAATTCTATTTAAATGTAGTTTATTTTCCTGTACAGTCAATTTAATTTGATCAGAAATTTCTTGGCTTAAAACACCCAACTCTCCCTTTATTATTATTTTATTGCCAATGATTTTTAAATTTACATTTTCAGGAATAGAAATCGGATTTTTTCCAATTCTAGACATATGTAATTATATTTTAATAAACGTAACACAAAATTTCACCTCCCAACTTATTTTTTCTAGCTTGTTTATCCGTTATAACACCATGAGAAGTAGAAATAATTGCTATTCCCAATCCATTTAACACACGAGGTAATTTTTTGTATTTAAAATATCTTCTTAACCCAGGTTTACTTATTCTGATTATTTTTTGAATCACAGATATATTTTTGTAATATTTTAAAGCTATTTTAATTATTTCTACTTTTTTATTTTCTAATTTATAATCCAGAATATAACCATTATCCAATAAAACTTTAGTAATTTCTTTTTTTAACTTTGAAGAAGGCACTTCTAAAAGAGGATGTTTGGCAAGACTAGCATTTCTAATTCTAGTTAAAAAATCAGCAATAGGATCAGTATACATAATTAGTATTTTTTTATTACCAACTTGCCTTTTTTATTCCAGGAATAAGGCCTTGAGAAGCCATATTTCTAAAAACAATACGAGATATCCCAAATTGACGCATATATCCCCTAGATCTTCCTGTAATTGAACATCTATTTCGTAAACGAACAGGCGAAGCATCTCTTGGTAATCTCTGCAACAACTCATAATTCTGAGAATCTTTTAAAAACTTTCGTTTTTTTGCATATTTTAATACCATTTTTTCCCTTTTTCTTTGTCTTGCTTTTACAGATTCTTTAGGCATTTTTATTTTTTATTTATTCTTAAACGGAATTCCAAAATGAGATAAAAGACTTTTAGCTTCTGTATTTGTTTTAGCAGAAGTAGCAAAAGTAATATTCATTCCCATATTTTTTTTAATTTGATCGATATTTATTTCAGGATAAATCACTTGTTCAGATATCCCCATATTATAATTTCCATTTCCATCAAAACTATTTATTTTTACTCCATTAAAATCTCTTACTCTTGGCAAAGAAACAGTAATAAGTCTTTCTAAAAATTCATACATCTTAATTCTTCTTAAAGTAACTTTTACACCTATAGGCATTCCTTTTCTTAATTTAAATCCAGATTCATCATGCTTTGAATAACAAAAAATAGCTTTTTGACCTACAATAGCCGTAATTTCTTCCATAGAGGAATCTAAAAGTTTTTTATTCAACACAGAAATTCCTACACCTTGATGGAGAACTATTTTTTTCAATTTAGGAACTTGCATAACAGAAGTATATTCAAATTTTTTCATCAAAATTGGAATAATTTTTTCTTTATACAATTTTTTTAGCCTAGGTTGATAAATCACGATTTTTCCTTTTTAAGATTAGATATATGTATCGGAGCTTCTTTTTCTATTATGCCTCCTTTAGGTTTTTTTGCACTAGGCTTAACATGTTTTTTGACCATATTAATTCCATGTATAATTGCCTTTTTTTTTTTTGGAAAGACTCGAATAACAAGACCTTTACTTCCTTTAAAATTTCCTGACAAAATAGAAACTTTATCTCCTTTTTTTATCATAAATAATTGTTTTTATAAAACCTCTTGAGCTAAAGAAATAATTTTCATATACTCTTTATCTCTTAATTCCCTAGCTACAGGACCAAAAACTCTAGTTCCCATTATCTCTCCAGATGGATTAATAAGAACACACGCGTTATCGTCAAAGCTTATATAAGACCCATCTTTTCTTCTTGTTTTTTTCTTTGTTCTAATTATTACAGCTTTAACTACTTGACCTTTTTTAACAACATTTCCACCAGACACAGCTTCTTTTATTGTAACGACAACAGAATCACCCAATGAAGCATATCTTTTTTTAGTACCACCTAAAACTCTAATAATCAAAACTTCTTTAGCACCTGTATTGTCTGAGACCTTACATCTAGATTCCTGTTGTAACATTTTATGATTTTTCTAAAATAGAAACTAATCTCCAACATTTTTTTTTACTAAGAGGACGTATTTCCATGATACTAACCTTGTCGCCATTTTTAGATACATTTTTTTCATCATGAACCATATATTTTTTCTTTTTCAGAATGCTTTTTCCATAATACTTATGTTTTACTTTTTTGATTTCAGAAACAATAATTGTCTTATCCATTTTATCACTAGTTACTATACCTATTCTTTGTTTTCTAATATTTCTAATAGTATTAGAAGAACTTTTATTGTTCTTCTTTTCATCAACCATTTCTTCTTTTATTTAATTCTGTTTTTAATTTAGCCACATTTTTTCTAAAAATTCTAATTTTCATAGGATTTTTAATTAATCCAAAAGCATGATCAAATTTCATCTTTTGACAATTATTTTTTTGCTCTTTTATATGATTTTTAATATCTCCATCGGATAAAACTTTTATATCGAAATATTTCATCATTTTATATTTTCTTTAGAAAATACAAATTTCATTTTGATAGGAAGTTTTTGAGAGGCTAATCTTAATGCTTCTTTAGCAATTTCCATTTCAACTCCATCTATTTCAAATAATATTCTACCAGGTTTGACTACAGAAACCCAAAACTCTACAGGTCCCTTCCCCTTTCCCATACGAACCTCCTGTGGTTTTCTTGTAGCTGGCTTATCCGGAAAAATATTTATCCACAATTTTCCTTCTCTTTTCATGTATCTGGTAGCTGCAACACGAGCAGCTTCTAATTGTCTAGATGTAATCCATGCTCCTTCTAAAGCTTTTATTCCATATAACCCCCTTGACAAAGCAATTCCTTTTGAGGAATTTCCACGTATACGTCCTTTTTGTTTTTTTTTATATTTCGTTTTTTTTGGTTGTAACATTATTTCCAATTTATAATTTTTTCTTCCTAAAAAAAGAAGCTTTATTATTAGAAAAACGATGTCTTTTTTGCATTACAAATAAAGGTGATAATTCTCTTTTTCCATATATTTCTCCTTTCATAATCCAAACTTTAACCCCAATACTTCCATATACGGTATGAGCTACTGCCATATGATAATCCACATCTGCACGAAAAGTACCAAGAGAAATTCTACCTTCTTTATAAGATTCACATCTTGCCATTTCAGCACCATTTAATCTACCAGATATTTGTATTCTTATTCCTTGAGCATTCATTCTCATAGCAGAAAGTATGGATAATTTTATGGCTTTTTTATAAGAAATTCTATTTTCTAATTGTCTGACCAAATTTTTCGCTACTAATGGGGCATCTAATTCAGGACGTTTCACTTCAGAAATATTAATTTGAACTTCTTTTTTCGTAAGTTTTTTTAATTCTTTCCTAACTGTATCCACTTCATCTCCACCTTTTCCTATAACAAGAGCAGGACGTGATGTCCTAATAGTTATGGTTATAAATTTTAGAGTTCTCTCTATAAAAATACGAGAAACTATTCCTTTTGGAAGACGAGCCTCTATATATCTTCTTACTTTAAAATCTTCTTGAATTCTATCTTTATAATTATTACACCAACTGGATTGCCATCCCATAATAATGCCAAGACGGTTAACAATTGGATTTGTTTTTTGTCCCATATAATTTATTTATCTTTTCTCTAAAAAAACTAAGATTTTACTTGATTTTTTTCTGATTCTATGACCTCTTCCTTGAGGTACTGGGCGCAATCTTTTCAAAGTCTTACCTTGATTGACTGTAATTTTTTTTATATACAAGGAAGATTTCTTATCAGAAAATGATAAGTTTGGATATTTCCTATGCCAATTAGACAATACTGAAAGAAGTAATTTTCTCAAAAAAGAAGAAACTTTTTGTTTTTTACTGTACTTCAATATATCTAAAGCTTTTTGAATCTCTTTATTCCGAATTAGATTAACTAATAATCTCATTTTTCTCGGAGCACTGCGAACCTCATTCAAAGAAGCAGATATTATAGCTTTATCTTCCATTCCATATTATTTGCTTACTGTTGTCAAGTTTTAATTCTTAATTTTTAATTTGCTTTTAGATCCAGCATGTCCTCTAAAAGTTCGAGTTGGTGCAAACTCTCCTAATTTGTGTCCAATCATATTTTCCGTAATATACACATTAACAAATTGTCTTCCATTATGAACTGCAAAAGTTTGTCCTACAAAATCAGGCAAAATAGTTGATGGCCTCGACCAAGTTTTAATAATAGATTTTTTTTCAGATTTAATATTATTCAAAACTTTATTATACAATTTTTGAGAAACATATGGACCTTTTTTTAAAGATCTTGCCATAAAATTTTATTTTTTTCTTCGTTGTAAAATATATTTATCCGAATATTTCTTTCTAGCACGAGTCCTAAAACCTTTAGAAGGTAATCCCCTTCTATTTCTAGGAATTCCACCA
This sequence comes from Blattabacterium cuenoti, assembly GCF_014251735.1. Classification (NCBI taxonomy): domain Bacteria; kingdom Pseudomonadati; phylum Bacteroidota; class Flavobacteriia; order Flavobacteriales; family Blattabacteriaceae; genus Blattabacterium; species Blattabacterium cuenoti. The sequence goes on from NZ_CP059197.1 coordinate 415,187, forward strand.
GATGCTTTTCCTTCTCCACCTCCCATTGGATGATCTACAGGATTCATTGCTACTCCTCTTGTTCTAGGTCTTTTGCCATAATGTCTACTTTTTCCAGCCTTTCCATATGTTTCTAATTGATGATCTGGATTAGAGACTATTCCAATAGTAGCCATACAATTAATCATTACCATTCTTATTTCTCCAGAAGGAAATTTAATAGTTGCATATTTTCCATCTTTCGCAAACAACTGTGCATAAGCTCCAGCACTTCTAGCTATTTTAGCACCTTGTCCAGGTTTTAATTCTATACAAGAAATATTAGTTCCCAAAGGGATTTCGTTCAAATAAGTAGAATTTCCTATATCAAAAGGGACATTTCTTCCAGAAATTACTTTTTGCCCTACTTTGAATCCATCCATAGCAATAATATATCTCTTTTCTCCATCTTTATAATGAAGTAAAGAAATAAAACAAGACCGATTTGGATCGTATTCTATAGATTTTATGATAGCATATATTCCAAATTTTTTTCTTTTAAAGTCAATAATTCTATATTTTCTTTTATGTCCTCCTCCAAAATAACGCATAGTCATTTTTCCATAATTATTTCTTCCTCCCGATTTACACTTCCCTTTTGTCAAAGATTTTTCGGGATAAAATTTTGTAATTTCATTAAATTTATTGACTATTCTAAAACGTTGACTAGATGTTATTGGTTTTAACTTTCTTATTGACATTAAATTTATTTTTTATTAAAAAAATCAATTTTTTGATTTTCTTTCAATTGAATAATCGCTTTTTTCAATCTATTCGTTCTACCGTATAAAAATCCTTTTTTGGTATATTTCGATTTATTTTTTCTAGAATAAATCATTGTTCTGATTTTTTTAACAGAAACTCCAAATATTCTAAATATTTCCTTTTTTATCTGATTTTTATTACAATCAATATATACAGAAAACGTATAACAAGAATCTTCTTCTTTCAAAGAAGACTTTTCTGTAAGAAAAGGTTTAATTAAAATCATGAATTTGTAATTTATGAAACATTTAAAAATTTTTCTATTCTTTTTACCGAACTTTCAGAAAGTATAATATATGAATAATTTAATAAAAAATAGCTATTCAATTCTTCCGCATTTAACAACTTAAAATTTTTTAAATTTCTAGCAGATAAATATAAGTTCTTATTTGTTTTTTCTACAATCATCAATGATTTTTCATTGATTAATTGTAATGACTTTAATATATTTAGAACCAATTTGGTTTTTGGTTTTTCCAATTGAAAATCTTCTATAATTTTTACTTGGTTCATTTTTAATTTATGTTCTATAATATTTTTTCTTACCAAATTTTTTGTTAATTTGTTAATTTTCAATGAATAATCTCTCGGTTTTGGACCAAAAACCCGTCCTCCTCCTCTAAATAGAGGATTTTTTACATCTCCTTTCCTAGAACCTCCAGTTCCTTTTTGTCTATGTAATTTTTTTCTACTTCCAGATATATCTCCTCTCTCTTTAGATTTGTGTGTTCCTTGACGTTGTGCAGATAAATACCTTTTTATCTCTAAATAAATAGGATGATCATAAGATTTTTTAGAAAAAAATTTTTCATTAAATTGAACTCTGCGATTAGTACAATTTCCTTTAATATCTAAAATTTTTAGTTCCATTTTTTTTTCTTAATCATTAAATATGAATTTTTATTACCAGGTACCGATCCCTTCAATATAAGAATATATTCAGTTACATCAATTTTTAATATTGTTAAATTTTTAATAGTTACATGTTTTCCTCCCATTCTTCCAGCCATTTTTTTTCCTTTAAAAATTCTAGATGGATCGGAACCAGCCCCAACAGATCCAGGCGCTCTTAATCTATTATGTTGTCCATGACTGCTTTCTCCCACACCTGAAAACTTGTGTCTTTTTACTACTCCTTGAAATCCTTTTCCTTTACTAATTCCTTTCACATCTACTAATTCTCCTTCCATAAAAGAATTTAGATTTATTTGACTACCTAATTTTATAGAATGAATTGAACCATCTTTAAATTCCAACAGTTTTTTTTTTGGAATAATACCAGATTTTGTAAAATGGCCTTGTAAAGCCTTAGTCGTATGTTTTTCTTTTTTATCGATGATTCCCAATTGAATTGCCAAATAACCATCTTTTTCCATTGTTTTTATCTGTGTCACATAACAAGGACCGACTTTCACAATAGTACATGGTATATTTTTTCCATTTTTAGAAAAAATACTAGTCATTCCAAGATTTATACCTATTAAACCAAACATTTTTATTTTTATTATACTTTAATTTCTGCTTCTACCCCACTCGGTAATTCTAATTTCATCAATGCATCTACTGTTTTAGATGAAGCATTGTGAATTTGTAAAAGTCTTTTATGAGTAGGAAGTAAGAATTGTTCTCTTGATTTTTTATTAACATGAGGAGAACGTAATACTGTAAATATTTTCTTTTCGGTAGGCAATGGAACCGGTCCATTAAGTACTACTCCTGTAGGTAAAACAGAATTCACTATTTTTTCAGCTGACTTATCTAATAAATTATAATCATAAGATTTCAATTTTATTTTTATATCATGACCCATGGTATTGATATTGTTAATTTTTTTTCTATTTTTTTTTCAATTTTTTATTATGTTCTCTATAATTATTATTTCCTATTATAATGTTATCCATAATATTTTTTGGAACTACATCATAATGAGAAAATTCCATAGTAGAAGTTCCTCTTCCAGAAGATAGAGTTCGTAATACAGTTACATATCCAAACATTTCAGATAATGGAACAACACCTTGAATTATCTTTATATTTCCACGATTACTTAAATTTTGAACTATCCCCCTTCTACGATTTAAATCTCCTATAACATCTCCCATATTTTCTTCTGGAACTAATACTTCCAATTTCATAATCGGTTCTAATAGAATAGGTTTCGCCTTTTTTGCTGCTTCTTTAAACCCATACTTTGCAGCTATTTCAAAAGATAGCTGATCAGAATCTACTGGATGATAAGAACCATCTAAAATAGTAATTTTCGCATTTTCTATCTCATATCCGGAAATAGGACCATTTTTCATCATTTCTTTACATCCTTTTTCTATAGATGGAATATATTCTTTAGGAATATTACCTCCCTTTATTTTATTAACAAATTCTAAACCGGACTTACCTGGCTCACCTGACTCTAAACGAAATAAAATATCTGCAAATTTTCCACGACCCCCTGTTTGTTTTTTATAAACTTCCCTATGTTCTACTATACCTGTTAGAGATTCTTTATATTCTACTTGCGGTTTTCCTTGATTTACTTCTACTTTAAACTCCCTTTTCATTCTATCTACAAGAATTTCTAAATGCAATTCACCCATTCCGGATATAATAGTTTGTCCTGTATAATTATCTGTACGAACTTGAAAAGTTGGATCTTCTTCCATTAATTTAGATAATGCTAAACTCATCTTATCTATATCTGATTTTAATTTAGGTTCTATAGCCAAACCAATTACTGGTTCTGGAAAAGAAATATTTTCTAAAATAATTGGAAATTTTTCGTCACATAAAGTATCTCCCGTTTTAATATCTTTAAATCCCACTACAGCAGCAATATCTCCAGCACCTATCTCACAAATGGAATTTTGTTTGTTAGCATGCATTTGATATATGCGAGAAATACGTTCTTTATTTCCAGATCTTGTATTTAAACTATATGATCCAGCATTAATCTTTCCAGAATAAACTCTAAAAAAAGCTAAACGACCTACAAAAGGATCACTAGCTATCTTAAAAGCCAAAGCAGAAAATGGTTCTTCTTCACTTGGCTTTCTTGTTTCTTTTGTTTGATAGTTCGGATGAACCCCTACGATATCTTTTACTTCTAACGGAGAAGGTAAATAACGACATACCGCATCTAATATGGCTTGTACTCCTTTATTTTTAAAAGACGATCCACACAAAACAGGTATTATTTTCATCTTGATAGTATTCTTTTGCAAAGAATAAATAATATCATCTTCAGAAATGGAATAATTATCATATAAGAATTTTTCCATAATAAAATCATCATGCTCCGACAATGATTCAATCAGTTTATTGTGATAATGTTTTACCATATTTTTCATTTCAGATGGGATAGGTATTTCTTGATATGAAACTCCATAATTATTATCATCCCAAACAATAGCTTTATTCGCTATTAAATCTATCACTCCTATAAAACTATCTCCAGATCCAATAGGGATTTGCAACGGAACAGAATTAGCTCCTAACATCTTTTCCATTTGTAGACATACATTAAAAAAATCAGCTCCTTGACGATCCATTTTGTTTACGAATGCGATTCTAGGAATATCGTATTTATCTGCTTGTCTCCATACTGTTTCTGATTGAGGTTCCACACCATCAACTGCACTAAATAAAACAATCATTCCGTCTAATACTCTCAAAGATCTTTCTACTTCTACTGTAAAATCAACATGACCTGGAGTATCAATAATATTAATTTGATACTTCTTATTTTTATAAACCCAATTACAACATGTGGCTGCAGAAGTAATGGTTATTCCACGTTCTTGTTCTTGTAACATCCAATCCATGGTTGCTGCCCCATCATGAACTTCTCCAATTTTATGATTTATTCCTGTATAAAATAAAATCCTTTCTGTAGTTGTAGTTTTTCCTGCATCAATATGTGCCGCTATACCTATATTTCTTGTATACTTTAAATCTTTTGACATGATATTAAAATCTAAAATGTGAAAAGGCTTTATTGGCTTCGGCCATTTTATGTATACTTTCTTTCCTTTTTATTGCTTCTCCCTGTTCCCGAAAAGCATCTAATATTTCATAAGCTAATTTATTAGCCATTGTTTTTTCATTTCTAATAGATGCACAAGATATAAGCAATTTCATTGCTTTTGTGATTTTACTATTAGAAGAAATAGGAACGGGAACTTGAATATTTGCCCCACCCATCCGACGACTTCTTACTTCTACATGAGGCATTACATTTTTTAACCCAACCTTCCATATTTCTAATGCGGATTTCTCTTCTTTCTCCTTTATGTGATCGATTCTTTTCATAGCATCATAAAATATTTTATAGGCTAAACTTTTTTTCCCATTTTTCATTAAATGATTAACAAAACGTGTGACCAAAGAATCGTTAAATTTTGGATCAGGAAAATATACTTTTCTTTTTCTTTTCGTTTTTCTCATTTTTTATTTCTTATTTTCTATTTTAGCCCCATATTTACTTCGACTTTTTTTCCTTCCATTTACTCCGGCTGTATCCCTAGCGCCACGCACTATCTTATATTTTACTCCTGGTAAATCTTTTACTCTTCCTCCTTTTACCAAAACGATAGAATGTTCTTGAAGATTATGTCCTTCCCCAGCAATATAGCTAATAACTTCTTTCCCATTTGTAAAACGAACACGAGCTACTTTTCGCATAGCAGAATTTGGTTTTTTTGGAGTGGTCGTATAAACACGTATACATACTCCTCTTCGTTGAGGACAAAATCCTAATGCTATAGACTTTCTCTTTTTTGAAACGGAAGATCTACCTTTTCTAATTAATTGTTGTATAGTGGGCATAATATATATATCAGAATTAGAACGTAAATTATATTATTTATAAATTTTTAAGAAATAAAATTAATTAATTTTTTCATTTTGAAAAGATTCTTCTTCTAAAGATTGAATATTAAGTTCTTGGTATATGTACCGATAAGTAGAAAGTAAACATGGATATCCATCTACAATAGCAACATTATGTTCAAAATGTGCAGATATATCTTTATCAGAAGTAGTGACAGTCCATCCATCATCATGAAAAACAACTTTTGAATTACCTCTGTTAACCATAGGTTCAATCGATAAGACATAACCTTCTTGTAATTTTAATCCTTTTCCTTTTACACCAAAATTAGGAATTTGAGGATCTTCATGCATTTTTCTCCCTAGACCATGTCCTACAAGATCTTTTACTATACTATACCCATAACTTTCAATAAAAGATTGTATAGAATAACCTATATCCCCAATAAAATTCCCCTCTTTACACTTAGATAAACCTATATATAAAGACTCCTTTGAACGATTAAGAAATTTTCTGACATTATTTGTCACTTTCCCAACTTCAAATGTATAGGCATGTTCTCCATAAAAACCATTCATATAAACTCCACAATCTATAGATAATATATCTCCGTCACGTAGAGGTTCTTGATTGGGGATCCCATGTACAACTTGAGAATTAGGAGAAACACATAAAGTGTTTGGATAATCATATAAACCTAAAAATGCTGGAATTCCACCATGATCACGAATAAAACTTTCTGCAAGATGATCTAAATAAAGTGTGTTGATACCAGGTTTTACTTCTTTAGCTAACATCCCTAATGTTTTAGATGCTAAAACAGCACTTTTTTTGATGAGAATTATTTCTTCAATGGTTTTTATCATAATTTTCTATAATAGAATTTCCACTCATTATACAAGGTTTAGGTAAACCCATTAATTGAAGAATAGTAGGAGAAACGTCAGATAAAACAGCTTCTTTTCTCAATACATTTTTTTTTCTAAATACTGGATCTAAAAGAATGAAAGGAACTAAAGAATTCGTATGAGTCGTATTTGGGCTACCATCTGGATTAATCATACAATCAGCATTTCCATGATCTCCAACTATAATAACTGTATATGAATTTTTTATAGATTCCTCGGAACAAACTTTCGTACAATTATCAACAAATTCACATGCTTTGATAGTTTCAAGCATTTTTCCAGTATGACCTACCATATCTGGATTCGCAAAATTTAAACAGATGAAATCTGTTTCTTTTCTCCTTAATTCAGGAATAATTTTATTCACTATTTTTTTTGCACTCATTTCTGGTTTTAAATCATAAGTAGAAATTTTAGGAGAATTGCATAAAATACGAGTTTCTCCATTAAATGGTTTTTCCCTACCTCCCGAAAAGAAAAAAGTTACATGGGGATATTTTTCTGTTTCAGCAATACGAATTTGCTTTTTCCCATTTTTTTCCAATACTTCTCCCAAAGTATTTGATAAATTTTTTCTTTCAAATAGAACATAAACATTTTTGTATTCAGGATTGTAACACGTCATTGTTACATAGTATAAATTCATCTTTTGCATGTCTTTTAAATAGGAATTACCATTACTTTTATTGATTAATAATTCAGTGATCTGTCTTGAACGATCTGAACGAAAATTGAAGCAAAGAACAATATCTCCTTTTTCTATTTTGGAAAATGGATTTCCAAAAGAATCTCCAACTATTATAGGAGTTATAAATTCATCAGTGATTCCTTTATCATAAAAAGAGTTCATACATTCTAAAATATTATCCGTATAAAAACCCTTAGAATGAACCAATGCATTATATGCTATTTTAGTTCTTTCCCACCTTTTATCTCTATCCATGGAATAATACCTTCCAATAACCGATGATAATTTTCCCACAGATATTTTTGTTTTTTCTAATAGTTTTTTTATATATTTTATTCCAGTTTTAGGAGAAGAATCTCGTCCATCTGTAAATGCATGTATAAATACATTTTTAATGTTTTTTTCATTAGCTGCATCTAATAAAGCAAAAAGATGATTTATATGTGAGTGAACACCTCCATCAGATAATAATCCAATTAAATGAATTTTTTTTCCAGAATAAGTGACATAATCTAGTATAGGATTAACTTTTTCGATAAATATTTTGTTTTTAATGGATTCATCTATTTCTTCTAAACTTTGAATGACTTTTCTTCCGGATCCTAAATTTATATGACCGACTTCTGAATTCCCCATTTGACCATCAGGTAGTCCAACAGGAATTCCAGAAGCGTGTAATTTACTGAAAGGATATTGTTGATAACAATAATCTATAAATGGAGTATGAGCTTGATCAATGGCTGAATAGAAAGAATTTGAATTCGATAAACCCCATCCATCCAATATAATCAATATTAATTTTTTCATCTTTAAATTACGGAAAAGTTATTCTATTATAAATGTTGATCTTTAAATTCTTATTAAATTTATTCATGTATTCCTGAATAGTTATTTTGTTATCCTTTATATATTTTTGATTGATAAGAGTATTATCCAATATAAATTTTCTAATCTTTCCTAAGATAATTTTCTCCTTCACGTTATTTGGTTTATTTTCTTTTTCCACCTGATGAAAAATGATTTCCTTTTCTTTTTCTATGATGGAATCTGGAATTCCTTTTTCATCTATAGCTATGGGATTCATAGCCGCAATATGCATAGCAATGTTTTTAGCTATAGTTGAGTTAATTCCATCATGAGATGAAAACCCTACTAAAGTGGCTATTTTATAATTGTTATGAATATAATTTGTCACAAATGGAGATTCTATTCTTTCAAATATTTTCAATTCTATTTTTTCACCCACCACACCCATTTTTTCTATGATCAAGTCTTGAATTTTTTTTCCATGATAATAACTAGATAAAAACTTTTTTTTATTATTATGTCGTAAAGAAATCTTCGATAACATGGACAAAAAATCTAAAAAACATTTGCTTTTGGAAAGAAAATCAGTTTCACAACTTAATCCAATGGTAACTCCAAAAGTTTCATCGTCATTAATTGAAGAATATAATGCTCCTTCTTTCACATCCAAAAAAGAACGCTGTATTGCTATATTTTCCCCTTTTTTTCTTAAAAAATTGATTGCTTTATCAAAATTTCCATTAGACTTTATCAAAGCATCTTTACAATCCATAATTCCAATACCGGTTAATTCTCTAAGTTTTTTTATTTGATTAGCTGAAACTTTCATGATTTTTCAGACATTTTTCCATTTTTTAATTCATGTTTATCCGTTTTTCCTATAGGAGCAATGCTACTTTCTTGAATAGCTTTTGTTATGAATCTTAAAATGATATCAATAGATTTAGAAGAATCATCATTAGATGGAATAGGAAATTGAATTCCATTTGGATTTGTATTAGTATCCACCATAGCAAAAACAGGTATATTTAATTTTATGGCTTCTGATAAAGCTATTTTTTCTTTATATGGATCTACTAAAAAAATCCCACCAGGTAAGTGATTCATTGAAGATATACTACCTAAATTTTTGTATAACTTTGCATATAATCTGCTTATTAATAATCGTTCTTTTTTAGACAAAGTATCAAATGTTCCATTTTTTTTCATTTTTTCTATATTATTCATTTTTTTCACAGATCTACGAATGGTTGTAAAATTTGTTAGAAACCCTCCTAACCATCTTTCTGTAACACAAGGCATATTTACACTTTTAGCATAGAAAAAAACTTTTTCCTTAGCCTGTGCTTTTGTTCCTACTAATAATATTTTTTTTCCCATAGCTACTATTTTTTTTAAACCTATACAGGCTTCTTGCAGCTTTATGATAGTTTTCGATAAATCTATGATATGAATTCCTCCTTTTTTCATAAAAATAAAAGGACGCATATTTGGATTCCATTTACGTGCAATATGTCCAAAATGAACCCCAGCTTTCAATAAATCTTGAGTACTGATTTTTGTTTCCATTTTTATTATAATTTTTTAACGTTTTGAAAACTGAAATTTTTTTCTCGCTTTTTTTTTACCAAATTTTTTTCTTTCAACTTCTCTAGAATCACGAGTTAACAGTCCTTCAGATTTTAATAAACTTCTATTATTTGGATCAAATAAGCAAAGAGCACGAGATATAGCTAGACGAATAGCTTCAGCTTGACCATTAAAACCTCCTCCATTCACTTTAATCTTTATGTGAAATTTTTTATTATCTATTTTTTTTAATGGATATAAAATTTTTCCGTGAACATTTTTTGGAAAATAATTCTCATAATTTTGAGAATTTATTAAAATAGATAGTTTTTCTCCTGATTCTAAATATATTCTAGCAAGAGACCTCTTTCTTCTCCCTATGGAATGTATCATTTTTATTATATATTATTTGTAATTAAAATAGGTTTTTGCGCCTGATGTTTATGTTCTGACCCTTGATAAATATGAAGATTTTTAATTATTTGATGTCCTAAACGATTTTTTGGAAGCATTCCCTTAACAGCATTGTAGATTAATAATCTTGAATCTTTATTAAAAACTTCTTTTACAGAGGTGATCTTTTTACCTCCAGGATAACCAGTATGACGGACATATTTTTTATAATCCCATTTTCTTCCAGTTAGTTTAATTTTTTCAGAATTAATTACAATAACATGATCTCCACAATCCACATGTGGAGAAAAATTAGGTTTATGTTTTCCTCGTATCCTTAATGCTATTTTTGAAGAAAAACGTCCAAGACACTGATCAGAGGCATCCATAATTACCCACACCTTTTCCTCAACAGAACTTTTTTTTCCAGAAATAGTTTTAAAACTTAACGAATCCATTTTTTAATTTTAAACATAATATAAGATTTTTTCAAAGAAAAATTTTATTTAAGTGACTTTTTGTCATATAAAAACTTATTTTCTTTTTGATTATAAGCTTATTATTGTCATAGATTCTATAACTTCATTTAAGATGATTGTTCGATTTCCTTTATGGCATAATGATTGGAGTGTGAGAGATTATATGAAAAAATGTAATAAAAATGAGTAAAATTATAGGAATAGATTTAGGGACAACAAATTCTTGTGTTGCCGTAATGGAGATAAATGATCCTGTTGTTATACCAAATTCAGAAGGAAAAAGAACTACTCCATCTATAGTAGCTTTTGTAGAAGGAGGAGAAAGAAAAATAGGAGATCCTGCAAAAAGACAAGCAGTTACAAATCCACAAAAAACTGTCTTCTCAATTAAACGTTTCATGGGACGAATGTACTCCGAAATAACGGAAGAATTAAAGCATGTTCCTTATAAAGTAGTAAAAGGAGGAAACAACACACCTCGTGTTGACATAGAAAATCGGTTATATGCTCCTCAAGAAATATCTGCAATGATCCTTCAAAAAATGAAAAAAACGGCTGAAGATTATTTAGGAAAAGAAGTGACTAAAGCCGTCATCACTGTTCCTGCATATTTTAATGATGCTCAGAGACAGGCTACTAAAGAAGCAGGAGAAATAGCTGGTTTAAAAGTAGAAAGAATTATTAATGAACCTACTGCAGCTGCATTAGCATATGGATTGGATAAAAATAATCAAAATAAAAAAATAGCGGTATACGATCTAGGAGGAGGGACATTTGATGTTTCTATATTAGAACTAGGAGATGGAGTTTTTGAAGTTCTTTCTACTAATGGAGATACTCATTTAGGAGGAGACGATTTTGATCAAGTTATCATAGATTATTTTGCGGATGAATTTAAATCTAAAGAAGGAATAGATTTAAGAAAAGATCCTATGGCATTACAACGTTTAAAAGAAGCTTCTGAAAAAGCAAAAATTGAATTGTCATCTTCTACTCAAACAGAAGTGAATCTACCATATATTACAGCTACAGAATCAGGACCAAAACATTTAGTTCTTACATTAACTCGTGCTAAGTTTGAACAGTTATCTGAGGATTTGATACGTAGATCCATTTCTCCTTGTAGTAAAGCATTAAAAGATGCAGGACTAACTACTAAAGATATTGATGAAGTCATTTTAGTAGGAGGATCTACACGTATTCCTAAAGTTCAGGAAGGAGTTGAAAATTTTTTTCATAGAAAACCATCCAAAGGGGTTAATCCAGATGAAGTAGTTGCAATTGGAGCAGCCATACAAGGAGGTGTTTTAACTGGAGATGTTCAAAATGTCTTATTACTTGATGTAACTCCTTTGTCTTTAGGAATTGAAACATTGGGTGGTGTTTTTACAAAGCTTATTGAATCAAATACCACTATTCCTACTAAAAAATCAGAAATTTTTTCTACAGCGGCAGATAATCAGTCTGCAGTAACTATACGAGTGGGACAAGGAGAAAGACCAATGTTTAATGACAATAAAGAAATAGGAAGATTTGATTTAGTAGATATTCCTCCTGCTCCTAGAGGGACTCCTCAAATAGAGGTTAGTTTTGATATTGATGCCAGTGGAATACTTCATGTTTCTGCAAAAGATAAAGGAACAGGAAAAGAACAATCTATACGTATTGAAACTTCATCTGGATTAAGTCAAGATGAAATAGAAAAAATGAAAATGGAAGCAGAAAAAAATGCTCAAAAAGATGAGAAAATTAAAGGAGAAATAGATAAATTGAATGCAGCAGATAATCAAATTTTTCAATCAGAAAAACAACTAAAAGATTATGGAAGTAAATTATCTGAAAGTAATAAAAAAAATATAGAAAATTCTCTAGAAGAATTAAAACAAGCGTATTCTAAAAAAGACTTTTCACAAATTGAAATTTGTATGAATAAATTAAACCAAGCTTGGACAAATGCTTCGCAAGAAATTTACGCTGCTTCCAAAACAAAAAGCCATCAAGATAATTCTGAAAATGAAGAAAAAAATAATAAGAACAATAAAGGAAATGAAAACGTACAAGATGTAGATTATGAAGAAGTAAAATAAATAAGAACATTCTTTCTTTAGATTAGAAAAGGGAGCAGAATTATTATTGTGGAATAACAGAAATTACAGTTTTTCCACCAACGACTTTCTCTCCTTTTTTTACAAGAATAAGGATATCTAATGGTAAATAAATATCAACCCTAGATCCGAACTTAATAAATCCAAATTCTTCTCCCTTTCTTGCTAAAGAATTTTTTTTTGCATAAAAAACTATACGACGAGCTAAAAACCCTGCTATTTGTCGAAATAGTATTTTTTTTTTTGTTTTCATTTCTATTACAGTAGTAGTTCGTTCATTATTTAATGAAGCTTTAGGTTCCCATGCTAACCAGTATTTTCCTGGATGATACTTAACATAAATTATTTTTCCAGATACTGGAAATCTATTTATATGAACATCAAAAGGAGACATAAAAATAGATATACATATACATTTTTTCTTTATAAACTCATTTTCCAATATTTTTTTGATTTCTATGACTTTTCCATCAGCAGGAGAAAGTACTTTGCTTTCGTCTTTATAAGAATTTATAGATATTTTTCTCTTAGGATTTCTGAAAAAAAAAATAATAAAACAATACAACGCAATCAAAAATGAAAAAATAAATAAATTGAGCAACTTGGAAAATAAAAAAGTGGAAATCCAAATCACTATTAATATTATAATTAACACATAGATCAAAAAAGGAAAACCTTCTTTATGAATCATAAAAATGCTTTTAATAACAAAAATGAGTTATTCCAGTAGCTATTGCACTTATAATAGGTATTACAAATATAAAGCTATCTAATCTATCTAAAAATCCTCCATGTCCAGGAAACCAGATTCCTGAATTTTTTACACTATAAGATCTTTTGATAGTAGATTCTACTAGATCTCCAATAGTAGCAAAAATAGGGATAGTAATGGCTAAAATGAACCAATATTTTTCTTTCCATATGCTATACAGTAAAAAACCAAAAATTAAACAAAAGAATAAACCTCCTATAAATCCTTCTACAGACTTTTTAGGAGATATGGATACGGCTATTTTTCTCTTGCCCCACTTTCTTCCTATCAAATAAGATAAAGTGTCGTTAGTCCATATTAAAATAAAAGTTCCCAAAATTAACTCTCTTCCTCCATATATTGTATATATATAAGAAGCTAGCAAAAAAGGGATAATTATATATACTAAACCAAAAATTAAATGGCTAATTTGTGTTATTTTTTCTTTATGAGAAGAATTTTTAGAAAATAATTGAATGGTAAAAAATATTATGGAATAAGGAATAAAACATATGATATATAGAATTAAACCTTTTCCTATTAAAAAATCTACAAATATCGAAGACAGTAGAAATAACAACGCGATTTTAATTAAAGCAGTATTTGTTTTTAAAATAACTAAAAATTCAAATAAACAAAAAAAAGATAATATCATCATTACAATTCTGAAAAATTTTTCTCCTTTTTCTATAGAAAAAATAATCAAAAAAACATAAATTAATCCGGTAAGAAATCTTATTAAAAAGCCTAATTTTTTTTTTTTTTTCATTAAAAATATTTTATTTCAATTATCAATCAAATCAAGAAGAACGAAGATTACTTACTGAAGGAAAAATATCTCCGATGTCCTCAGAAAAAGGTCTTTCTCCAAAAATTTTTTTCAAATCTTCTCTGAAGATAACTTCTTTTTCTAAAAGTTCATTAGCTAACATCACTAGTTTTTTTTCATGATGTTTTAACAGATTTTTAGCTCTTTGATATTGTTCAGCAATAATTTTCGATATTTCTTCATCTATAATTTGTGCTGTTTTTTCACTATAAGGTTTGGAAAACGAAAATTCGTTCTGTCCCGTAGAATCATAATAAGAAATATTTCCAATTCTATCATTCAATCCAAAAATGGCCACCATGGATTGTGCTTGTTTAGTTACTCTTTCTAAGTCATTTAATGCTCCTGTTGAAATACTTCTGAAAATAACTTCTTCTGCAGATCTTCCTCCTAATAAAGCACAAATTTCATCTTTCATTTGTTCTGGAGTAGTGAGTTGTCTTTCTTCTGGAAGATACCAAGCAGATCCTAAAGATTTACCTCTTGGAACAATGGTAACTTTGACTAAAGGAGCCGCATGTTCTAATAACCAACTTACAGTAGCATGTCCAGCTTCGTGATAAGCTATTCTTTTTTTCTCATTTGGTTTTATTATTTTATTCTTTTTTTCTAATCCTCCTATAATACGATCTATAGCATCTAAAAAATCTTGATTTTCTATCTTTGATCTATTTTTTCTTGCTGCAATAAGAGCAGATTCGTTGCAAATATTGGCTATATCTGCGCCACTAAACCCTGGTGTTTGTTTAGCTAAAAAATCTATATCTACATTATTAGATAAAATAAGTCTTTGTAAATGAACACGAAATATTTCTTTTCTTTCATTCAATTCTGGTGGATCAACTAATATAGTTCGATCAAATCTACCCGGACGTAGTAATGCTTTATCTAATATGTCGGATCTATTTGTAGCAGCTAATACAATAACATTTGTATGAGTCCCAAATCCGTCCATTTCTGTCAGTAATTGATTTAAAGTGTTTTCTCTTTCGTCATTAGATCCTGCTATGCTACTTTTTCCTCTAGCTCTTCCTATTGCATCTATTTCATCAATAAATATGATACAGGGAGATTTATCTTTTGCTTTTTCAAATAGATCTCTTACTCTAGAGGCACCAACACCTACAAACATTTCAACAAAGTCAGAACCAGATAAAGAAAAGAAAGGGACTTTAGCTTCTCCAGCTACGGCTTTCGCCAATAAAGTTTTTCCAGTTCCAGGGGGTCCTATTAAAAGAGCTCCTTTCGGAATTTTACCTCCTAATTTAGTATACTTTTGAGGGCTTTTCAAGAATTCTACAATTTCTTGTACTTCTTCTTTAGCTCCTTCCAAACCAGCTACATCTTTAAATGTTATTTTCACATTATCATTTTCATCAAATAACTTAGCTCTAGATTTTCCAATATTAAATATTTGTCCTCCAGGACCTCCTCCAGTAGCTCCAATTCTACGAAAAACAAAAACCCAAAAGATGATCAACAAAATTAAAAATATCCCATAGTCAAAAAAAAATTTTGTAATAGTATATTCTTGCTGATTTTTAAAATCAATAAGAGTATCTAAACTATATTTTTTTTTGTATTCTTCAAATTTTTTCTGGAAAAACTGTAAATCTCCTATTTCAAATTCGTATTGCAAAGGATGCGAAATAAATTTTTTATTGCTATCATTTTTGATTATATCATGTGGATTAAGAATATCATGAGATGGCAAAAATTCTTTTTTTAAATAAACATGTACAATTTCCCTATGTTTTACTATAATTTTTTGCACTTCTCCTTTCATAAGAATATCAAAAAAAGTGTCTTGATCTATTTTTCTAGGATTAGAAAAAGAAGATTTAAAGAAAAATATACCCAGAAATATGGCTAGTATAACTGCATATATCCAAAAAAAGTTGTTTTTACTTTTTACTTTTTTATCTATCATAGGTTTTCTTCATTATATTTAAATATAAATCAAGCATAGCTATAAATTTTATGTCCAAATATTTTCTATGTTATAATATAATCTAACTTGTTTTTGAAAAATATGTACAACAATAGAAACATAGTCTATCAATATCCATTCTCTATTTTTTAACCCTTCTGTATGCCAAGGTTTTTCTTTTAACTTTTCAAGTGTAATCTTTTCTATGGATCTATATATAGCATAAACTTGATTTTGAGATTCCCCATTACAAACGACAAAATAATCACAAACAAAATTATTTCTATTTTTTAAGTTTAAAACAGAAATATCTTTACCTTTTACCATTTGAATCCCTTCTATAATATTTTTTAATAGCAAAACGGATTTTTTTTAGTAGAAATATTCTAGTAATTTACTTGTTAAGTATTTTTTTTAAAACTCAAAAACAAAAATAAGGTTTTCACTTTAAAGAAGTTAAATTTTTCGACATAAAATATTTTGAAAAGATTTATTTGGCCAATATATTTAATTTTTCTACAAAAAGTAGATTCTACTAATCAATACATAAAAAGAAACATTTCAAAATGGATAAATAATTGGACTATTATTTTGTCTACGCATCAAACAAATGGAAAAGGAGTCGGTAAAAATTTTTGGGAAACAGAAAAAGGAAAAAACTTAACTTTTAGCATTTTTTTTAAATCGATTCCATTATCAATAGATAAGGGTTATATAGTGAATATGATCATAAGTAATGCTATTCATAAAATTTTATTTACTTACAGTAAATCCATTTGGATAAAATGGCCTAATGATATTATTCTAATTAACAAAAAAATAGGAGGAATACTAATTGAGAATAAAGTTCTTTATAAAAAAATACATACAACAATTATTGGAATAGGACTAAATGTCAATCAATTAACATTTGATTCTAAACTTCAAGCTTCTTCTTTAAAAAAGATTCTTAACAAGGATTTTAAATTGGACAAATTATTTTATGATATAATTTATTCCATACAAAAAGAATATTTTATTTTTACGATTTACGGAGAATCGTATATAAGAAGTTATTATGTAAGTCATCTTTATATGAAAGATAAAACCTCTTTTTTTTATGTGAGAAAAAATCTTCATTGTGACATAAATGGATATACTAAAGGTATTATTCGAAATATAACAAAAAGAGGAAATTTAGTGATTGAATTTAATAAGAATAAAAAATTTTTTTTCTTTTCTCAAAAAGAAGTACAATTTATTTTTTAATAATCAGAAATTTTTTCCATTCTCTTCTTTTTCATGATTTCTTTTATTCTATATTTCCAATAGTAGTGTTTTTTTGGTTTGTTTTTGTTTTCTTGAATTTTTTGACGAATTTTATTTTCATCTAACAGAAATTTTTTAATAAAAAAAATTAAACCAATGTTGATTATATTGGATATAAAATAATAAAGAGAAAGTCCAGATGCATAACTATTTATAAATAATAACATTATAATAGGCATTAAATATAATATAAAAGGCATGTCAGAAGGGTTGTTCTTATCATTTCTGCTTACGCCTACATCATTACTTAATTTTGTATAAATGAGAAGAGCAAATGAATACAATAGTGTGAGTAAACTTACATGATTTCCATAAAAAGGAATAGAAAAAGGTAACTCTAAAATAGAATCATATGAGGTAAGATCATCTACCCATAAAAAAGATTTTCCTCTGAGATTAATCAAAGTTGGAAAAAATTTAAACAAAGAGTAAAAAATAGGAATCTGAAATAAAGCAGAAAAACATCCAGACATAGGATTTATTCCTGCTTTTTGATATAGTTCCATTACGGCTCTTTGTTTTTTTAATGGATCAGAATTCCTGAATTTATTATTAATCTCATCTATTTCTGGACGAATTAATTTCATCATAGCACTCAATTTATATTGTTTATAAGTAATTGGTGATAATATTAATTTTACTACAATTGTCATTAAAATAATAATTAATCCATAATTCAAATTTGTTTTTTCTAAAAATTGAAAAATTACTAAAAAGAAATATTTATTAATCCATTTTAAAAAACCCCAACCAAATGGAATAATATTTTCGATTTTTTGATCAAATTTCTTTAATAAAGAAAAGTCTAAAGGTCCAAAATATAATTGAAAAGGAATATTTATTTCTTCATGTTCTTTTATCTTTAATAAAATATTAGATTGAATTTTTTTCAAAAAAATTCCTGAAGAAAAATTTTCAGAATGTATAAAGAAATCTCTTAAAGGTTTTTTTGGTATAAAAATTGTCGCAAAAAATTGTTGTTTATGAGCAATCCAATTCAAATCAGATATATTTCTTTCTTCTGACTTTTTTTCGGATAATGACTGAATCTTAAAATGAGAATTTTTATTATGAGAATAATAAACTTGTGTATATGTATTTTCCCAATTTCTATCTTTTTCTAAGGAAAAAATTTTTTGTTCTAAATTAATTGAAATGTTTTTATTTGTAATAACGGATAAATTGACTGTTCGTATATGAAAACCTATATGGTATTGTAAACCTTTACCTAAAGTATATATATGATCGATAAAACCCATACCGTAAGGATTACGAGCTCTCATTACAAGAATTATAAATTTGCCTCGTTTATGAAAAAAAAAAGGATGAAAATATAAGGAGTTTGTAGTTATTTTAGAATGTTTTTTATTAGAAGTTACCCAAAAAACCATTCTATATAAAAAACTAGAATCTTTTATTAAGTAAAGATTTTTATTATGTGATAGATGAATAAAATCATAGGCCTTATATTTTTTTAAAAAAACTTCATCTATCATTCCTCCTAAACTAGAGATTCTTAGTCTTAAAACTTCATTTTCTAAAACACAATCATTTTTTGATTTTTTTTTTGAACCAAAGAATGGTTTATTAAATAAGGAAACTTTCTTTTCTATAAATTTATTTGAATTTGATATGGAATCCTTATCATTATATGTGTTAAAGTATGTAAAAACAGTTAAGATTAACAATATAAGAAATAAACCAATTGTAGAATTATAATCCAAATTTTTATCCTTCATACATAATGATAATTCTGAGAATCAAATGATTTATAATTTTTAGAAATTTGTACAAAATAAGTAAACAATGGATGAGGATGAGCCACTGTGCTATTATATTCAGGATGATACTGAACTCCTAAGAAAAAAATATGATTATCCAATTCCATAGCCTCTACTAAACCAGTTTCAGGATTTATTCCAACAGCTTTCATCCCAGCATTAGAAAAACTTTCTAAATAAGCGTTATTAAATTCATATCTATGACGATGTCTTTCCAAAATTTCTTTCTTTCCATAAATAGAAAAAATTTTAGATTTCTCTATTAATGAACATTTCCAATCTCCTAAACGCATCGTTCCACCTTTTTGCGTTATATTTTTTTGTTCTTTCATTAAATTAATAACTGGATGAGATGTATTTGGATTAATTTCAAAACTTTCTGCTTCTTGTATTTTTAATACATTTCTAGCGAATTCTATTACTGCAATCTGCATTCCCAAACATATTCCTAAAAAAGGAATTTCATTCTCTCTGGCATACTTTACTGCTAATATTTTTCCTTCTATCCCTCGATTACCAAATCCAGGAGCAATTAAAATTCCAGAAATACCCTCAAAATATTCTTTTATATTTTTTTCTTTGATCATTCCGGAGTAGATCCATTTTATATTGACATAAATTTCATTTTCGGTTCCAGCATGTATTAATGCTTCTGTAATAGATTTATACGAATCATGTAAAGAAACATATTTTCCAACTAAAGCTATTTTTATTTCATATTTAGGATTTTTATATTTCTTCAAAAAAACTTTCCATCTATTCAAATCTGGAGTAATTAGAGTGGATAAATTTAAATGATTTAAAACTACTTTATCAAAATTTTGTACATGTAACAAACATGGAATATCATAAATAACTTTAGTATTGATAGATTCAATCACATGCTCTGGTTTTACATTACAAAATAAAGCTAATTTGTTGCGAATACTTTTTGATATATGTTTTTCTGTTCTGCAAACCAAAATATCTGCTTGAATTCCATTTTCCATTAAATTTCTAACAGAATGTTGTGTAGGTTTTGTTTTTATTTCTCCAGTTACCGATATATAAGGTAATAAAGTTAAATGAATAACTAATCCGTTGTATTCTCCTAATTCCCATTTTAATTGACGTACAGTTTCAATATAAGGAAGAATTTCTATGTCTCCTACCGTACCTCCTATTTCAGTAATAACAATATCATAATCATTAACTTTACCAAGTTTTTTAATACGTCTTTTAATTTCATTAGTTATATGTGGGATCACTTGCACAGTTTCTCCTAAATAATTTCCTTTTCTTTCATTATCAATAACAGTTTTATATATCATCCCAGATGTTACATTATTATTTTTCGTTGTTGGTTGATCTAAAAAACGTTCATAATGACCTAAATCCAAATCGGTCTCCGCACCATCTTTAGTAACGAAACATTCTCCATGTTCATAAGGATTTAATGTTCCTGGATCTATATTGAAATAAGGATCTAACTTTTGAATTGTGACTTTGTAACCTCTATGTTTTAATAACATTCCTAAAGAAGCAGATACGATCCCCTTTCCCAATGAAGAAGTTACCCCTCCTGTAACAAAAACATATTTTGTTTTCATAAAAAAAAATGTTGTGAAACAACCTATCAGTATTTTCCAATAACAAATTGGTGTCAATTTGAAAACTGAATAAGAAAGAATTTATAATTTTTTTTTATATTTGCCAAACTTGGAGCAAGTTCTACACAATCAGCTCCCTATGAAACCCTCCAGGGTGGGAACACAGCAAAGGTAATTAGGTTGCAGCGATGTGATGTAGATTCGCTTGCTCCTTTTTGTTATTTTATTTATCATTCAATAATGATATATAGGATCTTTATATAAAGATTTATGGAAGATTCATTGAAATGTAATTTTTGTGGAAGAATAAGAAATGAAATCACTTTTCTCATATCAGGTGTAAATGGTCATATTTGCAATTTTTGTATAGAAAAAACATACTCTATAATTCACAGGAGATTTTCTGTAGAAAAAGAAAAAAATAATATTGAAGAAAAAAAAACAATAGAAATAAAAAAACCTAAAGAAATAAAAAAATTTCTAGATAAATATGTTATAGGACAAAATGAAGCAAAAAAAGTCATATCTGTAGCTGTATATAATCATTACAAACGTATAATCTCTTCCAATAAAGAGGAAAACAATGATGTGGAAGATGTAGAAATAGAAAAATCTAATATCCTATTGATAGGAAATACAGGAACGGGAAAAACATTACTCGCTAAAAGTATTTCCAAACTTTTAAAAATTCCATTTACTATAGCAGATGCTACAGCATTAACGGAAGCAGGATACGTAGGAGAAGATGTAGAATCTATTTTAACTAGATTATTGCAATCAGCAAATTACGATGTAAATACCACGGAAAAAGGAATTGTATTTATAGACGAAATTGATAAAATATCAAGAAAAAAAAATAATCCATCTATCACTAGAGATGTATCTGGAGAAGGTGTACAACAAGCTTTACTAAAAATATTGGAAGGATCAATTATTAACGTTCCTCCACAAGGAGGACGTAAACATCCGGATCAAAAAATGATACCGATTAATACAGAAAACATATTATTTATAGCTGGAGGCACCTTCGATGGAATCGAAAACATTATATCTGACAGGATTCATCAATTTTCTATAGGTTTTATTAATCACAATAAAAAAAATAAAAATGAAAAAAATTTTTTAAAAAATATCACCGCTCATGATCTAAGAAAATTTGGATTGATTCCTGAACTTATAGGAAGATTCCCTATTATTACTCACCTGAATTCATTAGACAAAATAATGTTAAAGAAAATATTGATAGAACCAAAAAATGCTTTAATCAAACAATACAAAAAACTATTCGATTTAGATAAAATATCTATCAATGTTACAGATGAAGTTTTAGACATTATAATAGATAAAACCCTTGAATTAGGTTTGGGAGCAAGAGGTTTACGTTCTTTCTGTGAAAAAATATTTGTAGACTATATGTTTAATATAGAAGAAATAAATAAGAATCAAATATTAAACATAGATAAAGAAATTGTTATAAAAAAATTCAATGGCTTGTAATCTTTTTATAATCTTCATAATTTGTTATATTTATTTCTCTTAATACAATTCCATAATTTTTTCTTTAACTCAAGAATTCCCTCACTTGTAAAAGAAGAAATAAAAATAATATTTTCTTTTAAAGAAAAGAATTTTTCTCTTATTTGATTTTTTGTTCTATTATCAATTAAGTCTGATTTAGAAATACATAATAAACGTTTTTTACTTAATAATTTTGGATTAAATTTATTTAATTCATTTAATAAAGTCATATATTCCATTTCTTGATTTTCTACGTCTGCAGAAATTAAAAATAACAAAATCAAATTACGTTCTACATGTCTTAGAAAATCATGTCCTAATCCTTTACCTGATGATGCATTTTCTATGATTCCTGGTAGATCAGCTACTGTAAATGAATCATAATTCATTTTAACTATTCCTAAATTTGGAATCGTAGTAGTGAAACAAAAATTACCTATTTTTGGTTTTGCTTTTGTAATTTTGGAAAGTAAAGTAGATTTTCCTGTATTAGGATATCCAATTATACCAACATCTGCTAATATTTTCAATTCCAGAATTATCCAATTTCCATTAGTCATTATTCCAGGTTGTGCATAATAAGGAGATCTCCTTGTAGAGCTCTTAAAAAAAGCGTTTCCTTTTCCACCTATACCTCCTCGAAACAAAATTTTTTCTTGATGATCTACAGTAATTTCTACTAGAAGATTTTGATTAATATCTTTAACTATAGTACCTATAGGTACTTCTATGAATAAATCTTTACCGCTAGCTCCGGTCAAATTATTTCTTTTTCCTGGATCTCCAGAATCTGCAATCCAATGTTTTTTGTATTTTAAATGAAGAAATGTATGAATATGAGAATTACCTCGTATAATAATATCTCCACCCTTTCCCCCAGATCCTCCATCAGATACTCCATTCATATTATTATATTTTTGGAAGTGTATTGCACCTTTTCCTCCATTTCCACTTTTACAGTAAATTTTTATAATATCTATGAAATTTTCTTTCATCAAAAAAATTTCAGAATTTGACCTTCAATAAAAAGAGATATATCTTCTATAGAAGATGAAGCATTAACTTTTACAAAAACATTTTTCCATTTTTCTTCATTCCAAATACATGCAGTTACTCTTTTATATTCTTCTATCCTTCTTTGAACAGTAATAATATCCGTATCATCATCACGATAACTTTTTCTTCCTCTGTTTAATAATCTATTAATTAACAAGTTTTTTTCAATAGAAAAATTAAAAATCACATCTATTTTTCCTATAGATTCTTCTTTTAATATTTTCTCTAAAGAAAAAACCTGATTTTTTGTTCTAGGATATCCATCGTAAATAATCCCATTAGATGAGATATTCTTTTTTATTTCTACATTTAACATATTAGTGGTGATATGATCAGGAACTAACAATCCTTGATTAAGATAATAATGGACTATTTTTCCCAAATTTGTTTTGCACTTTATATGATGTCTAAACATGACACCAGTAGATAAATGAACAAATCCAAATTTTTTTTTTAAAATTATTGCTTGAGTTCCTTTTCCACATCCTGGTGGACCAAATAATACTATATGTATCATAATAACATATGAATCTTAAATACTTAAAAAAAAATGCGAGATAGGGGGGAATCAAATTTTGTAAATTAGTATTATTTATAAATGAATAGCTTTTCCATAAGCATGAGCAATAGATTCTAAAATAGATTCACTTAATGAAGGATGAGGGTGAACAGATGTCATTATCTCATGATTGGTAGCTTCTAATTTTCTAGCAACAACAACTTCGGAAATCATATCTGTCACATGATTTCCAATCATGTGACAACCTAACCATTCATCATATTTATCATCAAAAATTACTTTAACAAATCCTTCCGTATTTCCATCACAAACAGATTTTCCGAGAGCACTAAAAGGAAATTTTCCTATTCGAATTTGGTATCCTTTTTCTATAGCCTCTTTTTCGGTATAACCTACTGATGCTATTTCAGGTAAACAATAAACGCATTTAGGAATATTATTATAATCTATTTTTTGAGGATTTAATCCTTTTATATTTTCTATACATACAATAGCTTCATGTGATGCGACATGAGCTAAAGATGGCCCTTCTATTACATCTCCAATAGCATAATATCCATTGACATTAGTTCTATAATTTTCATCTACAACAATAAAACCTCTTTTAGTACAAATTCCTATTTCCTCTAATCCTATAAATTCAGTATTAGACACCGTGCCAACAGCAGAAATAACTATATCTGCTTCTAGAACAAAATTTTTACTAGTAGTATGAATACTAGCTAAAACCCCTTTATTAGTACAATTTATTTCTTTTATGAAAGAAGAAACATAACATTGAATTCCTATTTTATCAAAAGAAGATTTTAATTGATCAGATATTTCTTCATCTCCATTTGGAAAAAGCTGAGAACATTGTTCTATGATGGTTACTTTAGACCCCATAGAATGATAAAAATAAGAAAATTCTAATCCAACAGAACCAGATCCAATAACAATTATTTTTTTAGGTAAAAAAGAAAGAGATAAAGCTTCTTTATATCCTATTATTTTCTTTCCATCTTGTGGAATTTTTTTGTCTACTCTAGACCTCGAACCCGTAGCTATGATAATATGTGAAGCGTAACATTCTTCGACTTTTTCTCCATTTCTAAAAATTTCAATTTTTTTTCCATTTTTTAACTTAGCATTTCCATAAATAACATGAATTCCATTTTTTTTCATCAAAAATGATAGACCATTTCTCATTTTATCCACTACTTGTCTACTTTTAGATATAATTTTAGAAAAATTAATTTCTATTGGATTATTTATTCCAAATAAATCCTTATTCTCTTTCACACGTTGCAAGTTTTTAGCAGTATTTAAAAGAGATTTAGTAGGAATACAACCCCAATTTAAACATATGCCACCTAAAGAATCTTTTTCAATCAAAGCTGTTTTCATTCCTAACTGTGCAGCACGTATGGACGCCACATAACCTCCAGGTCCACTTCCCAAGATAACAACATCAAAATACATAATACTTATGTCATTCAATATAAAAAAAATATAAATTTACAGATTTTTATTTAGTCAATTTTTAATAAATTTCTAAGAAAAATATAACTTTTTTTTCATAAATTTGTCATTTCGTGTTTTACAATTATGAAATTTTTTATAGATACAGCTAATTTAGAAGAGATTAAAAAAGCTAAAGCATTAGGAATATTAGATGGAGTCACAACTAACCCTTCTTTAATATCTAAGGAATCTCTTGATAAAGAATCGATAATGGATCACTACATATCCATTTGTAATCTTTTAGAAGATGAAGAAGACCTTAGTGCGGAAATAATTAGTACAAATTATGTAGATATGATTCAAGAAGGTGAAAAACTCTCACTTTTACATCCAAAAATTGTAGTTAAGATTCCTATGTGTGAAGATGGAATTAAAGCTATAAAATTTTTATCAAAAAAAAACATCAAAACTAATTGTACTCTTGTTTTTTCAATAGGACAAGCTATTCTAGCAGCAAAATCTGGATCCTATTATGTATCGCCATTTGTAGGAAGATTAGATGATATATCACATAATGGATTGTCTTTAATAAAAGATATTAAGATGATTTATGATAATTTTCATTTGAAAACAAATATTTTAGCCGCTTCAATACGTCATCCATTACATATTACAGAATGTGCTAAGATTGGAATTCATGCCATTACTTCTCCTTTAAATGTTATATGTAATCTTATACAACATCCACTTACAAATATAGGATTAGATAAATTTTTGAAAGATTATAAAAACAAGTTTTAATTGATTTTTATTTTCTCGTCTAACAAATACTGAATGGAAATAGAAGTAGGCTTTGGAAGCCTTTCATAAAATATAGAAAGATTTATTTGTTCTTTATTCTCAAAAATTTCATCTAAATTATTTTTATTCATAAGATTAAATTCTTCTAATTTTTTATCTAAATCTTCTTTAATCTCACAATTAATTTTTTCACTAACTTTCTCCAAAATACAAATAGTTTCATATATATTTTTATTAGATTTTTTTTCCAATTCTATACGATCTATAGTGACTGTGTCCATCGGAGCTTTAATTTCTTTGAAATTCATAATTTTAATAATTCTTTATAATATGTTTTCAGTTTTTTTATATTGGAATAAGAATCAGGATATAATTTTATATATTTTTGATAGACATCAAAAAAATCTAAAGCTTTTTCTTTGTTTACTGCCATTTTATATGTAATAATGCAAATTTTGTATAAAGCTTTTTCTTTATAAATACTTTTTGGATGTTTTTTAATAAAATCTTTAAAGTAAACTAAAGCAGCCTTATATTTATGCATAAGAAAATAAGTATTAGCTATATAATAATCTCTTTTTTCAATTTTTTTGATCAGCTTGACTATAATATTCTTAACTTCTTGTATTTTAGGACTATTAGGGTATTTTGTAATAAATTGATTTAGAGTATCAATAGCCGCATAAGTTTTTGTCTGATCTAAATTAAAATCCAATGAATGGATGAATTCATTTAATCCACGTTTAAATAAACGATTTTCTTCCGAATTATGACCATAAGAATTAGAAGAATCTTTTTTTGAAAAAAAATTCCAATTCTTGAAAACATTTTTCAATATTGAAATTTCATTTTTAGAAAAATGAGGATTATAAGGGTTACTATGAAAAAAATGAGGGTAAATATGATTATCAGAATTTTTTAATACATATTGATCTTTGTAACAACCAAATATTATAAATAATGATAAAAAAATTATTTTTTTATTCATGATTCACATGATGTTTTCATTTCTTAATTAAGTAAGATGAAAATTTTTTATATCCCGATCAAATAAATATAATCCCGCTTTGTCTTTTTCAACTAATTTAATCTTATCTAAGATCATTTTAGTCAAAGCTTCTTCTTCTATTTGTTCTTCAACAAACCATTGCAAAAAATTATAAGTAAAATAATCTCTTTCTTGTAAAGACAACTCTACTAAAGAATTAATTTCTTTAGAAATTATTTTTTCATGTTCAAATAATTTTTGAAATAATTCTTTTAAAGAATCGTATGAAATATCATCAATAATAGGAAAATATTTTTTTTCCATAAGAATATCCGCGTATCCTCCTCTTTTATTAATATATCTTATTAATTTTAACATATGTTTTCTTTCTTCATCTGAATGATCATATAAAAAATTACAGATCCCCTCTAAACTTCCATGTTGATATTCCACCCAAGATGCCATAGATAAATATAATTGAGAGGATTCTAATTCTCTATTTAATTGTTTTTTTAAACCTATCTGTACTTTTTCACTGAACATGATTTATATTATTTTTTTGATTTATAAAATTTAAATGATTTTGTATTTTTTTCTTTAAAAGAGAAGTCCCATTTATTAATGGTAATCTCACATAAGAATTACATATGTTTAGAAGACTTAATAAAGTTTTAATTCCTGTTGGGTTCCCTTCTTCATAAATAAGTTCAATCATATTAATAATTTTATAAAAAATAGAGAATGCTTCTTGAACCTTATTTTCTTTGGCTAAAGACACCATTTTAGATATTTCTTGTGGAAATCCTTGAGCAATTACTGAAATAACTCCATCTCCACCTCCTAATATAACAGGTAAAGTAATAAAATCATCTCCTGATATTAAACTGAAATTACTTGGTTTTTTTTCGATAATTTTATAAGATTGTAAAACGTTTCCAGAAGCTTCTTTTATACCTATTATATGATCAAAATCATTAGCTAATCTGATAACTGTATCTGGAAGAATATTCGATCCAGTTCTCTTAGGTACATTATAAATAATGATTTTAGCATCGGTATTATTAACAATAGATTTAAAATGCTGATATATTCCTTCTTGAGAAGGTCTATTATAATATGGAGAAACAGAAAGAATTGCAGAAAAATCGTTCAAATCTATATTATTTATCTTTTCTATAATATCTTCTGTATTATTCCCCCCTACTCCTAATATTAAGGGGAGTTTTGTATGATTAATATTTTTAACACATTCAATTATATTTTTTTTTTCTTCTTTTTTTAAAGTAGACGTTTCGGCTGTAGTACCTAATACTACTAAATAATCCACTTTATTTTCTACGACATGTTTTACAATTTTTTCAAGTCCTTCGAAATCAATTTTTCCATCTCTTTTAAAAGGAGTAACCAACGCTACACCTGTTCCATATAATTTTTTCATATATTAGTTTACTACATTTGGTATAAATATCGTTGTTATTTCATATTGAGAAATCATTCACTCTTTATTTTTTTTCCATATAATAATAATAAAAACAGATGTAGACGTAGATAATAAAGAATAGATATAGAGGGTTTAATAGTCTTTTTTCGCTCTTGGTCTCGCTGCAGAAACAATAATATTTCTTCCCATAAATTCTGTTCCATTTAGTTTTTCTATGGCTTGTTTTGCATTCTCTTCATTAGACATCTCTATAAATCCAAAACCCTTGCTTCTTTTATTGGATGTAGATTCATCAAAAATAATTTTCGCATGGGTGACTTCTCCTATAGATTCAAAATATTTTTTTAATTCTTGTTCTGTCATCTCATAAGATAAATTTCCAACGTATAATTTCGTGTTGTCCATATTAAAAATAAATTGTTTTAAAAGCAAATTTAGAGAAATATTTTTTCTAAAAAAGAAAAACATCCTACTTAAACAAGTTTTTTAATTCTATAAAAAAATACTATTCAAATTAAATTAATGTTCACAAAAATTTATTGAAACTATCAAATATTTTATCTTAAAAAAAAGAAGAAAAAAAATTTTTTAAGAATTCCAAAGAATGCACTTGATGAAAATGAAATATTTTCCTATTATATGGTCTTTATTAGACAATGATTTTTATAAATTTACCATGCAAAATGCCATAATAAAATTATTTCCTTATGCAAAGGCAAAATATGAATTGATTAACCGGGGAAAACATTCTTTTCCAAATAATTTTGCAAATATTTTAAAAGGTTATCTCAAAAAAATGGCTCACCTAAAATTATCAAATAAAGAAAGAATTTATCTAGAAAAAAATTGTCCCTATTTAGATTCTTCATACTTAGATTTTTTAGAAAAATATCAATATAATCCAAAAGAAGTTAATATATCTCAGAATGGAAAAAATATACAAATTCATATAGAAGGATTATGGAGTAGAACTATTTTATGGGAAGTACCTTTAATGGCTACAATATCTGAATTATATTACTATTTAACAGGAGCAAAACGTATTTCTGATAATGAAATTATTTTTATAACAAGAAAAAAATTAGCCAAATACAAAAAGTTGAATGTTAAAATCGGTGAGTATGGAACAAGAAGAAGATACTCTTATGAAGTCCAAAAAATAGTCTTAAAAATTTTAAAAGAAGAAGGAAATCCTTTCTTTATGGGAAGTAGTAATGTTCACCTATCCAAAATTTTTTCCATAAAACCTCTTGGAACACATGGACATGAATGGATCATGTTTCATGCAGCTAAATATGGGTTTAATATAGCGGATCGAATAGCTATGGAAAATTGGTTAAATATATATGGAAAAAATCTAGGAATCGCTTTGTCCGATACATATACTTCCTCCGTGTTCTTCCAAAATTTCGATAAAAAACTAGCAAATATTTTCGAAGGAATTAGACATGATAGTGGAAACCCTATTTCATTTATTGATGAAACCATCAAACATTACAATAAATTTAATATAAATCCTCTACAAAAAAAGATTATATTTTCTGATAACTTAGATCCATATAAAGTAGCTAATATTTCTTCTTTTTGCAAGAAAAGAATCGATTCATTTTTTGGGATAGGTACTAATTTTACAAATGATGTAGGACAGCCGTCTATGAACATAGTCATTAAAATGGTAAAAGCTTTACCAGAAAAAAAATGGATCTCCGTTGTTAAACTCTCTAATATAGAAGAAAAATCTACAGGAGATAAAAACATGATTTTTTTGGCTAAAAAAATTCTTCATTTATCATCCAAAAATTAAGGATATTTTTCAATTATGACATAATGACATTTTATTTTTTTACCTTTATTATAATCATTTAAATAATTTTATAAATGAGATGAAAAAAATTTTTCTTAATACCTTAAAGACTCCATTTTTTTATATAGAAAACTACGGTTGCCAAATGAATGTATCTGACACTGAAATAATAGTTTCAATTCTATCGGAAAATGGATTTTCATTAACAAATGATTTAAAAAAGGCTCATATAATCCTACTGAATACATGTGCAATACGAAAAAAAGCAGAACTATCCATTAAAAAAAGATTAGATAATCTGAAATATTTAAAATCAAAAAATCAAAAAATTCCATTATTTGGTATTCTAGGATGTTTATCAAAATCAGAAAAACATTTATTTTCAAACTTGATAGATTTTTCTGTAGGTCCAAATTCTTACAAAAAGATACCTGATATCATTCGTTTAGTTATGATAAATGATAGAGAAAAAATAAAAAAAATTCTATCATTTGAAAATCAAAACGAAACATATGAAAATATTAGTCCTTCTCCATATACAAAAAAAATAACTACTTTTTTAAGCATAACAAGAGGATGTGATAATATGTGCACATTTTGTATAGTTCCTTTTACAAGAGGAAGAGAAAGAAGCAGCAGTCCATATTCTATAATTAAGGAATGTGAAAAATTATACGAAAATGGATATAAAGAAGTGACTTTATTAGGTCAAAATGTTGATTCTTATCTTTGGGTTGGTGGAGGGTTGTTAAAAAAACAGATAAAAATAGATAAAGATAATAATAACGAAAAAGCCGTTGATTTTTCAAATCTTTTAGATTTATTAGCTTCAGAAATACCCTTTATGCGAATTCGGTTTTCTACGTCTAATCCTCATGATATGTCTGATAGAGTTATAGAAGTTATTTCAAAACATTCTAACATATGTAAACATATTCATTTACCAGTTCAATCAGGAAGTAATAAAATATTAAAACTGATGAATCGGAAATATACTCGTGAAAAATATCTTTCTTTAATACATAAAATTAGGTCTATAGTGCCTGAATGTTCTATTTCACATGATATTATAACAGGTTTTTGTCATGAAGAAGAAGAAGATCATTTAGAAACTATTAGTTTAATGAATGAAGTAAAATATGACTATGGTTATATGTTTTCTTATTCTCCTAGACCTGGAACCTATGCATACAAAAAATTAAAAGATAATGTTCCAGAAAATGTAAAAAAAAGAAGATTAAAAGAAATTATTGATTTGCAAAGAATTCATTCTTTTTTTCGAATGAAAAAATATTTGGGAACAATACAAGAAGTTTTAATAGAAGGAAAATCCAAAAAAGACAATCAAAATTGGTATGGACGAAATACACAAAATATTGTGGTAGTTTTTCCAAAAAAACTATCAAAAATAGGAGAAATAGTTTTTGTGAAAATAACGAATTGTACATCTGCTACATTAATAGGAAGAATAGATGATAATGAAGATAAATAATAAAATCCATCCTAATACATGGAATCTATTCACAATGTAAAACAAAAATTTAGTATTGTTGGAAATGATTATGCTTTACATAGAGCATTAGAAAAGGCTATTCAAGTAGCACCTACAGATATTTCTGTATTAGTTATTGGAGAGAGTGGAGTAGGAAAAGAATTTATTCCAAAAATTATTCATCAATTTTCTTGTAGAAAACATCATTCTTATATTGCTGTAAATTGTGGAGCTATTCCAGAAGGAACAATTGATAGCGAACTATTTGGACATGAAAAAGGATCTTTTACAGGTGCAACAAGCATGCGTAAGGGGTATTTTGAAGTGGTGAATGGTGGAACTATTTTTTTAGATGAGGTTGGCGAGCTTCCTTTAACTACACAAGTTCGTCTTCTTAGAGTTTTAGAATCTGGTGAATTTATGAAAGTAGGATCTTCTGAAATACAAAAAACGAACATACGTATTGTCGCTGCTACTAATTTGAATATGATAGAATCTATTCAAAAAGGAAAATTTAGAGAAGATTTATATTATCGTCTAAATACTGTACAAATTAATGTACCACCCTTACGTTTTCGTAAGAATGATATTAAATTATTGTTTAAAAAATTTTCTAATGATTTTGCTGAAAAATATCACATGCCTCCAGTCAAACTTACTGAAGAAGCCTTTAAGTATTTAGAAAATTATCCTTGGCCTGGAAATATTAGACAATTGAAAAACTTAACAGAACAAGTATCTGTCGTTGAAAAAAAACGTGATATATCTATAGAAAAATTAAAAGAATATCTCCCAGAAAATATTCCTTCTTTATCTATTTCTAGTTCAAATAATGAACAATTTTTTCATGATTTTTCGAATGAAAGAGATTTTATTTATAAAGTTTTGTTTGATATGAGGAAAAATTTGAATAATCTAAAAAATTTAACCTTACAATTGATAAAAAGTCAAAACAATGCTAATAATAATTTTTTAGAAGAAAATCAACAACTTATGGAAAAAGTTTTTGGAAATATGATTAATACATCGAACAATCCTGTCAAATCTATAATGGAAGATTCTATATTCAGATTAGAACATTCCTATAAATCGTCTGAAAATGATGATCTTGATTATGAAGAAGTAGAAGAAGATGCTACTAATAAAAATGAATCAAATACTTTTTCCTTACAGAAAAGAGAAATAGAATTTATTCAAAAAGCTCTAAAAAAAAATAATGGAAAAAGAAGAAAAACAGCTAGAGAATTAGGAATTTCAGAAAGAACATTATATAGGAAAATCAAACAATATGGTTTGTAAACAAATCCTGATTATTTTTGTTACTAGTTTTATTGTATTTTATAATCATGTTTATTCCGAGAAAGAGAAAACAATAGAACTTGGAAACTTTTCGGAAGAAATAAATATTCCAGGAATGTCTGTTTCTTTTGAATTGAAAAAAAATTTGGAGGATTATATCCTTTTGCATAATCCTTTGAGCTTAGTTTTAAAAAATGGAGATATTCTTTTAGAAGGAAAATTCACTGATTATAAAATACACTCAATAAAAAATCATCCATTGAAAATAATTGAAATAAAAGCAAAAATTTTTTTTATAGATAAATCAAATCCAGAGAAAAATTGGACTCAAGATTTTGAAATTATAGAGAATGTTTCTCATGATGAAGCTTCTTTTATAGATAATTATCATATAATAGATCAAATTAAAAAAAATTTTGTAGTTAAATTGTACAATAGAATATTTAATGATTGGTAAAAAAAGCTAATGTATTCAACCATACTTATTGGATTTTTTATTATTCTAACATGTTTATTTCTTATTGGGATAATTTTAATCCAAAATCCTAAAAAAGGACTTATTTCTCAATCTTTTATGGAGAAAAATTTTAGATTTTTTGGAATAAAAAGAACTAATATTTTTTTGGAAAAAATAACTTGGATTTTATCTATTATCATCTTATTTCTAACTTTATTTTTCAATCTTTTATTAAAGTAGAAATAAAAAATATGTCATTATGGCATTAAATTTTATATAATTGTATAAAAATTCAAATTTTTTTTATTTGGCATGTTTTTGGCTTTGAACGATTAAGTATCGTTAACCTTAAAAATTATAAATATGGTGGAAGTAAAGATTAAACCTTTAGCAGATCGCGTTTTAGTACAACCTGATCCTGCTGAAACAAAAACAGCTTCAGGTATTATCATTCCTGATACCGCAAAGGAAAAACCACAAAAAGGCACTATAATAGCAGTTGGAAATGGAAAAAAAGATGAACCTATGATCCTAAAAGAAGGAGATAGAGTTTTATACGGAAAATATTCAGGAACTGAACTGAAATGGGAAGGTGAAGAATATCTTATTATGAGAGAGTCTGATGTTATAGCTATTATATGATTTTAGGATAATAAATCCACAAAATTATAACTATAAAAATATAAAAATTATGGCAAAAGATATTAAATTTGATATTGAAGCAAGAGACAAGTTAAAAAAAGGGGTAGATGCATTGGCTAATGCTGTTAAAGTAACTTTAGGACCAAAAGGACGTAATGTAGTATTACAAAAATCTTTTGGAGGTCCTCAAGTAACCAAAGATGGAGTTACTGTTGCTAAGGAAATAGAATTAGAGGATCCTATAGAAAATCTAGGAGCACAAATGGTTAAAGAAGTAGCATCTAAAACAAATGATGTTGCAGGAGATGGAACAACAACTGCTACTGTGTTGGCCCAAGCTATTGTGAGAGAAGGATTAAAAAATGTGGCTGCTGGAGCTAACCCTATGGATTTAAAAAGAGGAATAGATAAAGCTTTGGAAGTCGTTATTTTAGATTTAAAAAAACAATCTAGAGAAGTTGGAGGAAATACAGAAAAAATTAAACAAGTAGCTTCTATATCTGCCAATAATGATGAGAAGACTGGTGCATTAATAGCAGATGCTTTTGAAAAAGTAGGAAAAGAAGGAGTTATTACTGTAGAAGAAGCTAAAGGGACAGATACATCTGTAGATGTGGTTGAAGGTATGCAATTCGATAGAGGATATCAATCTCCTTATTTTGTTACAAATACCGAGAAAATGATCACAGAATTTGATCAACCACAGATTCTTTTGTCTGATAAAAAAATAGCTGCGATGAAAGATTTGCTACCTATATTAGAGCCTGTAGCACAATCCGGAAAACCTTTATTAATTATTTCAGAAGAAGTGGAAGGAGAAGCCCTAGCAACATTGGTTGTTAATAAAATACGTGGAACATTGAAAGTTGCGGCAATCAAAGCACCTGGTTTTGGTGATAGAAGAAAAGCGATGTTAGAAGATATTGCTATTCTTACAGGAGGAACCGTAATTTCAGAAGAAACGGGTAGTAAACTAGAAGATGTCAAACTTAACATGCTAGGAAAGGCAGAAAGAGTTATTATTGACAAAGACAATACAACTATTGTTAATGGTGGTGGAAGTAAAAAAGATATAAGAGCACGTGTTGATCAAATCAAAGCTCAAATAGAAACTACTACATCAGATTATGATAAGGAAAAATTGCAAGAACGTCTTGCTAAATTGGCAGGAGGTGTTGCAGTTCTTTATGTAGGTGCAGCATCTGAAGTGGAGATGAAAGAGAAAAAGGATCGTGTAGATGATGCATTGAATGCCACTCGTGCAGCTGTTGAAGAGGGAATTGTAGCAGGAGGAGGTGTTGCACTAGTTCGTGCCATAAAATCATTAGATCATATTTTTGGAGAAAATCCAGATCAAGATACTGGTATACAAATAGTTAGAAGATCTTTAGAAGAACCTTTACGTCAAATAGTAGCTAATGCAGGTGGAGAAGGATCTGTTGTAGTAGCTAAAGTTTCTGAAGGAAAAGGAGATTTTGGTTATGATGCAAAAATTGGAGAGTATAAAAATATGATAGCAGAAGGAATTATTGATCCTACTAAAGTAGCTAGAGTAGCATTGGAAAATGCAGCTTCAGTATCTGGAATGTTATTAACTACTGAATGTGTTGTTACAGAAATCAAAAAAGAAGAAACAAATGCTCCTCCAATGCCTGGAGCTGGAGGTGGAGGAATGGGTGGAATGATGTAGATGATAAATCTAAAATAAAATAAAAAAAATAGTGTCATAAAAAAGCAGACACTATTTTTTTTTTAAAACCAGTTTTTTTGTATTTTTAAAGTTTGTTCAATTACATCTCTTACACATCCTTTTCCGCCTTTTTTTGGCGAAATATATTTAGATATCTCTTTAACTTCTTGAACAGCATCTATTGGAGAACATGGCAATGCAACAGATTTCATGATTTCTATATCTGGAATATCATCTCCCATATATAAGATACTATTTTTGGGAATATTCAAAATGTGACAATATTCATCTAAATATTTCTTTTTATTATCAACCCCTTGGTAAATATGACGAATATTTAAACCTCTTAAGCGTCTAAAAACCATTAAGTCTGACCCTCTTGTTATAATACATAAATTATATCCTTTCTTTTTCGCTAGTTGCATAGCATATCCATCTTTAGCGGACATTTGACGGACCATATTTCCATCAGGAAATAGATTTAAAGTACAATTTGTTAATACCCCATCAACATCAAATATAAAAGTATTAATATTATTCATTATATTCCTATAGTTATCCATAAAAGACCCAATTACTAAAAAAAATGACTTAAAAAATCGCTATAAATAAACTATAAATAATAATGAATGAATACTATTATATATCTTCAAAATCAATATTCGTGAATTTTTTCGCTTCTGATGTTTTTTTTTGTGCATCTTTAATTTCTTGATTAAAAGCATGATTTTTGAAATCTTTTTGATGACGTTCCGAGATCACTTCTCTCCCTTTTTCATTAATGATAAATCGAATCATATCATCCAATATACTCTGAAACTTAGAAAAATCTTCTTTATACAAATAAATTTTATGTTTTTTGTAAGTGACTTCACCAGTTTCAGAAAAATTTTTCTTACTCTCAGTTATAGTTAAATAATAATCTCCTGCTCTAGTTTCTCTTGCATCAAAAAAGTACGTACGACTACCAGTCTTTAGAGTACGTGAACAAATTTCATTTCTTTCTTTAATATTTTCTTTTTCGTCCATTTCAATCAATATTAATATTCCTAATTGAGCAAATCTAAATAAAAAAAATGGTCTACACTACTTTTCCTGAAATTATTATAAATAATTTTTCTCTAAAAAAAGATACTAGGATTTCCTATTTTAGATATTTTTCCATTTTTTAAAACAATAATAAGATCAAAATCAGATATATAAGATATATCATGCGTAATAATGATAATAGTGCTATTTCTCATATCCTCTTTTATATAACGAATGATTGATTTTCTAGTTTTTTGATCTATAGCAGAAAAACTATCATCAAATATAAGAATACTTGGATTCCTTATAATAGCTCTAGCTATACATATTCTTTGCTTTTGACCTCCAGATAAAGTCATTCCTCTTTCTCCTATAACAGTATCATATCCATCTTTAAAATTAAGAATATCATCTTCTATCATAGCCTTTTTGGCTGCATCATAAACTTTATTAGGTTCTACTTTTTCTATGCATCCTAAAGCAATATTATTATAAATAGAATCCGAAAATAAAAAAGATTCTTGAGGAACGTAACCTATTTTACTTCGAAAATTATAAAGATCATGATTTTTCAAAGATAAATTATCGATAAGAATTTCTCCTTTATAAGGATCATATAAACGGGAAATCAATTTTCCTATAGTTGTTTTCCCAGATCCTGTTTCTCCAGTCAATATTAAAGTTTTTCCTTTTGGAATAGTAAAAGATACTTTACTTATAGTTTTCGTAGCTTGATCTTTTCTATTATAATAAATAAAGCTAACATTTTTAAATTGAACTTTTCCAAGTATTTTGGTTTTTATTAAATTATTATCATTAAATATTTCAGGCGTTTCTTTTAAGAATTCATTAATACGTAATTGTGATACTTTTGCTCTTTCTACAATAGAAACTACCCATCCTAAAATAATAAAAGGAAAAATCAAAACATTTATATATGTAAAAAATTCTGCAATAG
The DNA here is from genome assembly GCF_014251735.1 of Blattabacterium cuenoti. NCBI lineage: Bacteria > Pseudomonadati > Bacteroidota > Flavobacteriia > Flavobacteriales > Blattabacteriaceae > Blattabacterium > Blattabacterium cuenoti. The sequence continues at coordinate 453,070 of NZ_CP059197.1, forward strand.
TTCCTATTTCTCTTATTTCTCCGTTAAAATATTTTTTACCTCCAAAAAAAAGGATTAATAAATGACTTGTTCCAATAAGAAAAATAATAACAGAAGATAGAATGGTATCAATTTTAGCTAATTCTATATTTCTATTTCGATATTCCAATATAATTTTTTTATGTTTTTCTTGAAAAAACTTTTCAGATACAAATGATTTAATTACTTGAATACCAGAAAAAGTTTCTTGCATAAAAGAACAAATAAGAGATTGATAATTTTGTACTTCTTCACTTTTCTTGGTTATGTAAATGCTAATATAATAAATGGAAATAAAAAGGATAGGTATAGGTAAAATTACATAAAAAGTTAATGTTCTATCTATACGAAACATTTGTATGAAAACCATTAAAAATAAAACTACAAGATTAATAAAATACATCACTCCTGGACCTATATACTGTCGTATAAAAGAAACGTCTTCCGTAAGACGATTCATTAAGTCCCCTGTTGAATTTTTTTTATAAAAAGATAAATTTAACTTTTGATAATGTGAAAAAATTTCATTTTTTATATCAAATTCAATCATCCTAGATGTAGTAATAATACATTGTCTCATATGATATTTTACAAATCCACCTATAATTGGGATTATCAATATAATACCTGTATATATACAGATTTCTACTTCTAAATTTGAATAAGTTTTTGTATCATGTTTTGAAAAACTTATGAAAAGATTTTTAATGGTATTAACAGATTTTCCTATATATGGAATGGGTAACAAAGTTAAAACATTGGATATTAAAATCAATATGAACCCCATGCATAAACGCGATTTATATTTACGAAAATATTTCTTACTAAAATGCAGTAAACCCCCCATACAGAAGACAAAAATACAAACTTTTTAAGTTTCACTTTTTATTTATATAATTGCAAAAATTGCATGCCTACATTATTGTATAATAAAAAATTTATGCCATTAAAAAAAATGTTAATTAGGCGATATTTTAGAATAAGAAGTTTGCAATTTTTATATGCTCAGCATTTGTCTAAGATGGATTCAAGTAAAGTAGAAGAAAACATGCTTCGAAGTATTGATGAATTACATGATTTATATATTTATCTTCTTCATTTAATATTAAAAATTAGAGATAAAGCACTAAAAATAAATCAGCTTCAGCCTAAAAATAATAAAATTAGTCCTGTACAAAGGATTGCATATAATTCTGTAATAAAAATATTATCTAATAATAAATATTTGTTAGAATATGATAATTCTGAAAAAATTTTATGGGAAAAACAAGATCAGTACGTTCTTTTTTTATTAAAGGAAATACAAAAATCTAATTTTTGTGATATTCAAGAATATAATTTTTCTTTTGAAAAAGATAAAAGCTTTCTTATAAAATATTACAAAAATTTTGTTATTCCTAATAAAAAATTAATAGAATACATAGAAGATATATATATAAATGGATCAAATGATTTATATATAGCACATATGATGGTATGTAAAACTTTACAATTTATTCAATTATCTACTCCGAAAAATTTTAAATTATATAATGTTTATAGAAACGATGAAAATAAAAAATTTCTCGTAAACTTATATAGAAACACAATTTTTCATAAAAATGAATTCAATGAATTAATTAATAATATATCCAATAATTGGAATATAGAAAGGATAGCTGTAATTGATTTAATTATATTACAAATGGCTATTTGTGAATTCTTATACTTTCCAAGTATTCCTCCAAAAGCAACTATGAATGAATACATAGAAATTGCTAAAATTTTTTGTATGGATAAAAGTAAAATTTTTATTAATGGCATTTTAGATCAAGTATTTAAATTATTGCATAAAAACAACAAAATTTTCAAAGTAGGAAAAGGATTGAAGTAATTAATTTATTCTTATGTTTACTCATTTTATATTAAACTTTTATTTTATGTTTTCCATACTACTACAACAAAATCCTATAACAAGTACTCTTTGGATGTTTGCTTTAATATTTATTGTATTTTATTTTTTCATGATACGTCCACAAATACGAAAACAAAAAATAGAAAAGAAATTCCAGGAAAATATAAAAAAAGGAAATTATATAGTAACGAATTCAGGAATACATGGAAAAATTATAGAAGTCACAGATTACTTTTATATATTAGAAACCATTGTAGGAAAAATAAAACTTGAAAGAAATACTATATCTAAAGAATTAACTCAATTACGTTATGGAAATACTATTAGTGGAACAACAACACCTAAAATAGAAAAAAAATGAAATATTTTTTAATAGGAATTACCGGAAAAATGGGTTCTGGAAAAAGTCTATTTTCCTCTTTCTTCGAGAAAAAAGGAATTCCTGTTTATTCCTCTGACAAAAGGGGAAAAATATTAATGAACAAAATTGATAATATCAAAAAAAATATCATAAAATTTTTTGGAAAAAAATCCTATGAAAAAAATAGAATAAACACCAATTTTTTATCTGAAAAAGTATTTCAAGATCCTATTGCATTAAAATTATTATGTTCCATTGTTCACCCTTGGGTTTTTTTAGATTTTAAAAATTGGATTTTATCTCAAAAAAAAAATTTATATTTCATCAGAGAATCTGCTCTTTTGTTTGAAAGTGGAGCATATAAAAACTGTGATTTAATTATAACTTTAACTTCTCCTATAGAAATAATGATTGAAAGAGTAATGAAAAGAGACAATTTAAAAGAAGATCAAATTATGAACCGTCTTAATGTTCAAATTTCTAACAGAGAAAAAATAAAACATTCTCATATAATCATTGAAAACATTCAAGATATTTCTTTTTTAGAAAAGGAAGCAAAAAAAATACATAAAGAAATTATTTCAAAAATTTATAAAAATGGGAAAAGGAGATAAAAAAACTAGAAGAGGAAAAATAAGAAATAAAACATATGGAAATCTTCGTCCGAACCCAAGAAATGCTGCTAGTGCTAAAAAGAAAAAAAAGAACAATTAATCATCTTTCTTGTCGCTAAAAATAGACATAAAATATATTAATTGAGCCAAACTTCCTAACGCGGAAACTACATATGTCATAGAAGCCCATTTCAGAGAATCTTTTGCAGTGTCATATTCTTGATATGAAACTATATTTTTATTTTTTAACCAACTTAAAGCCCTTTTGCTTGCGTCAAATTCTATTGGAAGAGTAATAAAAGAAAAAAGCACAGCCAAGGAAAATAAACCTATTCCTAATTGGAGAAGAAATGCATTCTTTCCCCCTGAACTATAGAAAATCGCAAGTCCAGACATAAGAACTAAATTTGTGAATCTAGAACTAAAATTTAAAATAGGAACTAATTGATTCCGTAATTTTAACATATTGTAACCTAATTTATGCTGCAATACATGACCACATTCATGAGCAGCTACAGCAGCCGCAGCTGCTGTTTTATCATGATAAACCCTTTCACTTAAATTAACTGTTTTATTCATCGGATTATAATGATCTGTTAATTCTCCTTCAACAGATATAACGCTAACATCATAAATTCCATTATCAGTTAACATTTTTTCTGCTATTTCTTTTCCACTCATATGATTGTGCAAATACAGTTCAGAATAAATTCTAAATTTATTTTTTAATATTCTACTAACAATAACACTAACAAAAAATGTGATGCCAACAATCCAATAGTAAGTCATAAAAAATACAGATCTATTTTTTTATTAACAAAATTATTAATTTATTAATTAAAATGAAAATATAAATTTTATAAATTTAGAAATTCATAACGTCAAACTTTTAACCATGAATATCCCAACAGTAAACAATCTAAAAAGAGTCGTGATTATTGGTGCAGGATTTGCTGGTTTACAAGTTGCAAAAAAATTGAAAAGAGATAAGTTTCAAGTAGTACTTATAGATAAAAATAATTATCACACTTTTCAACCTTTATTATATCAAGTAGCTACAGCAGGTTTAGAACCAGATTCTATCGCACATTCTATTAGAACAATTATCAAAAAAACGAAAAACTTCTTTTTTAGACTAGCTAATGTTCATTATATCAATACAGAAAAACAAAAAATATATACAAATGTTGGAGACTTATTTTATGATTATTTAATTATGGCCACTGGTTCAGTTACCAATTATTTTGGAAATAAAAATATTGAACATTTTGCTTTACCTATGAAATCCATTCCAGAAGCTTTAAATTTAAGAAGTCTCATATTACAAGATTTTGAATCTGCTTTACTTACTAAAGATTCTAAAGAAAGAGAAAGACTTATGACTTTTGTTATTGTTGGTGGTGGTCCTACTGGAGTAGAATTAGCAGGAGCATTAGCAGAAATGAAAAAATACGTATTACCACACGATTATCCAGATTTGGATATTCAACGTATGAATATACATTTATTGCAAGCTACTCCTAGATTATTAGACGGAATGTCGGAAGAATCTGCAAAACAAGCTTTTAAAAATTTAAAAGAATTAGGAGTCAATATTTGGTTAGATTGCTTGGTTAAAGATTATGACGGAAAAATTGTTTTTATAAATGCAAATAAAAGCATAGAATCTGCTAACGTTATATGGGCCGCTGGAGTAAAAGGTGCTATTATAAAAGGATTTATTAAAGAAGATATAGAAGGACAAAGAATTTTGGTGAATGATTATTTAAAAGCTTTAAGATATAAAAATATTTTTGCTATTGGCGATGTTGCCTACATGATCAAAAATCCATCTTATCCAAATGGACATCCCATGATGGCACAACCAGCTATCCAACAAGGAAATTATTTAGCGAATAATTTCAACCGTTTTTTAGAAAAAAAACAGATAAAACCATTTCGATATAAAAATTTAGGAACTATGGCTACCATTGGTAGAAATAAAGCGGTATGTGATTTTCCATATTTTAAATTAAAAGGTTTTTTGGCATGGATTGTTTGGATGTTCGTTCATTTAGTTAGTTTAGTAGGTTTTAGAAATAGGGTTATCGCATTAATGAATTGGGTGATTCAATATTTTCATTATAATAAAAGTGTAAGACTTATTATAAGACCATTTCATAGAAAAAAAATTAATCAAAAATAAAATTAGAAAGAATGTTTTTGAATTTGTTTTCTGTTTCAGCATATTCTTTATTAACATCACTATCCTTTGTTATTCCACTTCCTGCATATAAAACAATTTCTTTTTTATCCATTTTTATCTTTGCACACCTTAAGTTAAGATATAATTCTATTTTATTCCCTCCATCATAAACAGGACCAAAATAACCTGTATAGAAATCTCTTTGATATCCTTCATATTTCTGTATATAATCTAAAGAATTTTTCTTAGGAAATCCACATATAGAAGGTGTAGGAGACATCTCGTATAGTATTTTAAAATAATTTGGTTTTTCTAAAAAAGAAAAACTAATAGGCGTTTCTAAATGATGTAGATGACCCATATTCAAAATTCTAGTTTTTTCTACACAAATATTTCCAGAAAATTTTTTAAAAAAATTAACAAGATATTTTATTACCACGTTATGCTCTTTTACTTCTTTATTTGTCCATTTATGATTACCCCAAATTGTACCAGCTAATGCTACAGTTTTTAACTCTTTATTATAACATTTTACTAGTAGTTCCGGAGATGCCCCTAACCAAAAACCGTGATTAAAGTCATACCATAGAGTAATAAATGCATTTGGATAGGAATATATAAGCTTCTGAAAAGTTTCCTTCAAATATAAATTATGAAATGGAATCTTCATATATCTAGATAAAACTACTTTTTCAAAATCTTTATTCTTTTTTATGGTTTCGATAGCTTTTTCAATCGAATTCTTATATTTTTTTGAATAGATTAATAAAGAAGATTCCAAATTTCGTAATGGAGAAATGAAATGACACATTTCTTTGGAATATTCTATGTCCATAGAATAAATTGTTTTTGTATAAATTTTTATAACAGTATTTTGATTAAAACTGACAATTAAAAAAAAATTATTTTCTTTTTTAGATTTCTCATCTTGAGAAAATAAATAAATTTTTTTCTCATAGGGTTTTTTAAAAAGTACAAAACTTCTATTGTCCCAATAATTTTGGATTATTTTTTTATATAAATTAATCACATTTATATTTGCCATTTTACAATTCTTGTTTCTTTTTTTGGAATTATTATATTAGTCATTTTGCAATGACTAATCTTATCATTTTTTTCATTATAAATATTAATTTGAATAAAGTGAATAGTTTTTCCTTTATGAATTAACTTTGCTTTAGCGAAAATGACACCGCCTTTTCTGACTTTTTGTATATGATTTGCTGAAATTTCAATATTAAAGACATTAAAAACGTTTTTATTTACATTGATAACAGACAAAGAACTTCCAACACTTTCAGCTAGTGCTATTGTAGCACCACCATGAAGAAAACCTATAGGTTGTAATTTTTTTCTATTTACGGGCATTTTTGCTACCAAAAAATTTAATCCTAAATAAATGTATTTTATTTGAAGAGTGTTCATTAATGTATTTTTTCTTAGACTATTTAATTCTTTTAATATTTTTTTATTTTTTTTTTCCATAATTTCAAAGTTCCTAACATCATTGTTAACTTTCTAGTTTTATTAATTTTAAACTAAACAATTACAATGTAAAAATAATAGATTCATATTCTAATTATGAAAGCTAAAAAATATATGACAAAACGTTACTCATGGATACAAAAATGTATAGAAAAAACTTATACATCTAATTATGAATTGCTATTACCCAACAAAATATATTTCCATACTAATACTATACTATATAGATAGTTCATATATTTGCCCGTTAAAAAATCAAACATGACGAGAAAACAAGAGGATTTTATTCCTTTGATAGGAAACAAAAATAAAATTATTGGTTTTGAAAAAAAAGAAAAGATTCATGAAAAGGGATTATTACACAGTGCTGTATCTGTTTTTGTATTTAATAAAAAATATAGAAAATATGATAATATGTTGTTAATGTTGCAAAAAAGATCCTCAGAAAAATATCACTCTTCACTTTTATGGACTAATACCTGTTGTAGTCATCCTAGAAAAGATGAATCTGTTTTGACAGCTGCACATCGTTGTTTAATAGAAGAAATGGGTTTTGATTGTTTTCTAGAAAATAAATTTTGTTTTACCTATCATGAATTATTAAATAATGGATTAATAGAAAATGAATTAGATCACGTATTTGTAGGATATTATGCATATTCTCCTGTTATTAATTCTAAAGAAGTAGATAATTGGAAATGGATGACTATAAAAGAATTAATAAAAGATATTCAACTTAATCCGAATTCTTATACCATTTGGTTAAAAATTATTATCAAAAATTATTTACTAAAATTAATTTAGATTTAAAAAAAATTTAATTATGGAAGCAACTATAAGTAGAAAAGGACATTTTAGTGCTGCACATAGACTATGCAATCCTCAATGGGATTATCATAAAAATATTGAAGTATTTGGAAAATGCGCTTATTTAAATTATCATGGACATAATTATGAGTATATAGTAAGTCTTACAGGAAAGATAAATCCGGAAACTGGATTTGTTTTCAGTTTACAAAAATTAAAAAACATCCTTTCTAAAGAAATAGAAGAACTTTTTGATCACAAAAATATCAACCTAGACATTAAAGACTTCTCAAAAATTAATCCTACCGCAGAAAATATTGCTATTTTTTTATGGAATCGAATAAAAAAGAAAATATCGTCTAACTTGCATTTAAAAGTAACTTTATATGAAACAAAAAATAATTTTGTAGAATATGATGGATCATAATGTAAAAAAAACAGCTCTATATAACAGTCATATAAAATTAGGAGCTAAAATAATTCCTTATTCTGGTTTTTATATGCCTCTTCAATATGTTTCTTCATTAATAGAACATATGGCTGTAAGGAAAAATGTTGGCATTTTTGACGTAAGTCATATGGGTAAATTTATTTTAAAAGGAAAAAATTCTCATAATCTTTTGCAATACCTTACAACTAATGATCTGTCTAATATAAAAACAGGTCAAGCTCAATATTCTTGTTTAATCAATAACTTAGGAGGAATTATAGATGATTTAGTCATTTACAAAATTTCAGAAGAAGAATTTTTACTTATAGTTAATGCAACTAATATTGAGAAAAATAAAAAATGGATAAATGATCATTTTAATTATCAAGATTTAGCATTTACAGATTATTCTCATGAATATTCTCTTTTAGCTATCCAAGGGCCAAAATCTTTGTCTTCTATTCAAAAATTAACCAACATTTCTTTATCTAAAATTCCTTTTTATTGTTTTGAAATAGGAAAATTTGCACAAATAGATGATGTTTTGATATCTCGTACAGGATATACTGGATCTATAGGAGTAGAAATTTATATACGTAATGAATATGCAGAAAATATTTGGAATGAAATTCTAAAAATAGGAAAAATTTTTCAAATAACACCTTGTGGAATAGCAAGTAGAGATTCTTTGAGATTGGAGATGGGATATCGTTTATATGGTCATGAATTATCTGAAAATATAACGCCTATAGAAGCTGGATTATCTTGGATTACCAAGTTTAACAAAAAATTTATAGGAAGAGAAATATTGTATAAACAAAAAAAAGAAGGCAACTATAAAAAGTTTATATCTTTTCTTGTAGAAGAAAAAGGAAAAATACCTAGATCAGGATATTTTTTGAAAGATGAAAAAAATTTGATAGTTGGAAGAGTCACTTCTGGTGTATATTCTCCAGTATTAAAAAAAGGAATAGGATTAGGATACATAACAAAAAATAATTGGGATTTAGACAAACATTCTATTTTTGTTTCAATAAGAGAAAATAATATTCCCATTAAGATAATCAAACTTCCCTTCATAAAAAAAACATAAAAACATTTCGTATTTCCTTAATTTAAAAATATCCAAAGTATAACATATTTACAACATATCAAAAAAAATTTTTTATTGGCCATTCCTGTTTCTTTTACTCAATTAGGAGTCATATGTGTTAGTTTTTCTGATAATATCATGGTAGGTTTTTTAGGAAAAAAAGCTTTAGCATCAGTTTCATTAGCCAATGCTGTTTTTTTTATTGTCATTATTTTTGGACTTGGAATATCCACCTCAATCTCTTCTTTGATAGCATCTTTGGATGCTAAACATGAATATAAAAAAGGAGCCATGATTTTTTATCATGGTCTAATTCTTAATTTTTTCTTGTCAATTATTATGTACGTTTTTATACATGTTTTTTTTTATGTGATTCCATATTTAGGACAACCTCAAGAAATTTTAAATGATACCATATCTTTTTTAAGAATTACAGCTTTATCTTTTATTCCGTGGATGGCTTTCGAAGTTTTTCGAAAGTTTTCCGAAGGATTATCTTTAGTTTTTCCTAGCCTAATTATTACTTGGGTTTCGGCTATTGTTAACATAATATTAAATTATTCATTTATCAACGGATATTATGGATTTCCAAATTTAGGAATAAGGGGAATAGCTTATGCTACTTTGATTTCTCGTATCACTATGCTTATAGGTCTTTATCTTCTATTATATAAGTATAAAAAAGTTCGTATTTATTACAAGTACTTTCATTATTTCTTTAAAAAAGAATATTTTGAAAAAATTTTGAGAATTGGAATTCCTTCTGGACTACATATGTTATTTGAAATGAGTACTTTTTCTATATCTTCTTTTATTACTGGAAAATGTGGGATCAAAGAATTAGCAGCACATCAAATAGTAATTAGTCTTGTTTCGTCTACTTTTCTTTTAAGTACAGGATTTTCTGTGGCAGCAACAGTAAGAATAGGAAATCAATTAGCATTAAAAAATTATTCTGAATTAAGAAAAATAGGATGGTCTATTATATTTATGGGCATGACATTCATGTTATTATGCAGTTTTTTATTTGTTTTATTTAGAAATCATATTCCATATATATACATAAAAAACGACAATGAAGTCGTTCATATAGCAGAAAAAATGATTATTATTGCTAGTATTTTTCAATTATTTGACGGATTACAAGGAATAATTATTGGAGCTTTAAGAGGCATACAAGATGTAAAAATTCCTATGTGGATAAGTTTTTTTTCTTATTGGATTGTGGCGTTGCCCATTGCATGGATTTTTTCTATATATCTTAAGATGGGGGGGAAAGGAGTTTGGACGGGTTTAGGAATCGGTCTCACTATATCCTCTATGCTATTGATGATAAGATATGAAACTATAACCAAAAGACTCATAAAAATGAATAATAATTGAATCTTTATTAAAGATTAAATATCTATATTTGTTGGAATATGTATTATACAAAATCTTGATTAAGTGTTCTTAATTAATTTCATTCGTTTATGAAAACATTCAAAGATTATAATTTTTTAAACGATAAAATTATTCAAGCTTTAGAAGATATAGGAATAAAAACTCCTACACCTATACAAAAAAAAGTTATTCCATATTTGTTAAAATCAGGAAAAGATTTAATAGCATTGGCACAGACTGGTACTGGAAAAACAGCTGCTTTCGGATTGCCTATCATACAAAAAATAAATTTAGAATTTCGTTTTCCTCAAGCATTAATCTTATGTCCGACAAGAGAACTTTGCATACAGATAACACGTGATCTTTCTCGTTTTTCTAGATATATTTCATTAATAAAAATTATTCCATTATATGGAGGTGTTAGTATCGATAATCAAATATTATCTTTACAAAAAGATGCTCATATTATTGTCGGAACTCCAGGTAGAATTATTGATTTAATGAAAAGAAAAAAACTACATTTATCCGATATAAAATATTTAGTACTTGATGAAGCAGATGAAATGTTAAATATGGGATTCAAAGAAGAATTAGATTCCATTATTATAAAATTACCGAAAAAAAGACAAAGTTTACTATTTTCTGCTACGATGTCTAAATATATGAATGGAATAGCACATGATTATTTAATAGATCCTAGAGAAATTATTACAGGAAAACGAAATGTAGCATCTGATGATGTAAAACATATTTATTACATAGTAAGCAATCAAAATAAATATCTTGCTTTAAAACGTATCGTAGATATCAATCCGGATATTTATGGAATTATTTTTTGTAAAACTAGAAAAGAAACTAGAGAAATAGCAGAATGTTTAATACAAGATGGTTATAACGCGGATGCTCTTTATGGAGATCTGTCTCAATCACAACGAGAATCCGTTATGAACCGATTTAGAAAAAGAATTTTACAATTTCTTGTGGCAACAGATATAGCAGCACGCGGTATAGATGTAAATGATGTCACTCATGTAATCAACTATAATATTCCAGATGAAAGTGAAATTTATGTACATAGGAGCGGTCGAACAGGAAGAGCTGGAAATACGGGAATTTCTGTTTGTATCATTCGTTCTAAAGAAACCAGAAATTTACGAGAATTTGAAAAAAAAATAGGAAAAAGTTTTGAGAGAATTATGATTCCTTCTGGTGAGGAAGTATGTAAAAAAAAACTCTTTCATTTTATAGAAAAAGTAAAAGAAGCAGTAGTGGATGAACAATCTATGAAAACATTTCTTCCAGAAATACAAAAAAAATTGGAATTATTTGATCGGGAAGAATTAATTAAACGTTTTTCTTGGATAGAGTTTGATCGTTTTTTTTCTTATTACAAAGATTCTAAGAATTTAAACAATTCTATTTTTTCTTGCAAAAACAAGCATTCTACAAAAAGAAAATTTTTGTCAAAAAGAATGAAAAAAGAATCTTTTTCAAAACTTTTTCTAAATATAGGATATAAAGATAATTTAACAAAGTTAGGCCTGATTAATTTAATCAATCAAGCAGTTAATAATTCACGTATTAATATTGGAAATATAGAAATATTATCCAATTTTTCTTTATTTGAAGTAGAAAAACGTTATCAAAAAAAAATATTAATAGGAATGAGTAGAATCCATCATTTTGGAAAACCTATTTCTATAGAAATAAAAAATTAAAATTTGATTTATGGCTGGTAATATTTTTGGGAATTTATTTAGAGTTACTACTTTTGGAGAAAGCCATGGAAATGCTCTAGGAGGCATTATTGATGGATGCCCTGCTGGAATAGAATTAAATTTTGAAGAAATTCAAAATGAATTAAATCGAAGAAGACCAGGTCAATCCTCTATTGTTACTCAAAGAAATGAACCGGACAAAGTAAATTTTCTTTCTGGAATTTTGGACAATAAAACTACAGGAACTCCTATTGGATTTGTTATCTATAATAAAGATCATCAATCCGATGATTATAGACATATTCAAAACATATATCGTCCTTCTCATTCAGATTTTACCTATGAAAAAAAATATGGAATAAGAGATTATAGAGGAGGTGGACGTTCTTCTGCACGTGAAACAATATGTAGAGTCGTAGCTGGATCCATTGCTAAACAACTAATAAAAGATATCAAGATCACATCTTATGTTTCTTCCGTTGGTAACATATCCATCAACAAACCTTATCAAGATTTGGACTTATCAAAAATAGAAGAAAGTCCTATCAGATGTCCTGATTCATATACTGCAGAAAAAATGATATCTTTAATCCGTAAAATTCAGAAAAAAGGAGATACCATAGGTGGAACTATCACCTGTGTTGTAAAAAATGTTCCAGTAGGGATCGGAGAACCAGTTTTTAACAAATTACATGCTGAATTGGCAAAAGCTATGCTTTCTATTAATGCTGTAAAAGGTTTTGAATATGGTAGTGGATTTTTTGGATCGGAGTTGACTGGATCCAAACATAATGATTTATTTAATAGTGACGGAACTACTAAAACGAATTTTTCCGGAGGTATTTTAGGTGGAATATCAAATGGAATGGATATTTATTTTAGAATAGCATTTAAACCTGTAGCTACAATAATGCAAAAACAAAAAACTATAGATAAAAAAGGAAATTTAGTTTTTATGGAAGGAAAGGGGAGGCATGATCCATGTGTACTTCCTCGTGCTATTCCAATTGTGGAATCTATGACTGCTTTAGTTTTAGCAGATTATTGGATGTATAGAAAATTATCTAAATATTCTTCAATAAGGAATTGAAATCATACCTTCTAATTTTTATTTTAGGTCCAACTAGCGTTGGAAAAACGTCTATATCCATTTTTTTAGCAAAAAAATTAAAAACTGAAATTTTGTCTTGTGATTCTAGACAATTTTATCAAGAACTAAAAATAGGATCTTCTAGACCTACTGTAAAAGAACTTGAATCTATTCCACATCATTTTATAGGACATTTAACTATTCATCAGTCTTATAATGCTAAATGTTTTGAGAAAGATTCATTAAAAAAAATGAAACAATTATTTAAAAAATATTCCGTTTTGATTATGGTTGGAGGATCTGGATTATATGAAAAATCGATAACAGAAGGGTTGTCAGATATTCCGAATATTGATTTAAATATTAGAAATGATCTAATCTATAATTTCAAAAATAAAGGAATTGTTTTTCTTCAAAAAGAAATTCATAAATTATCCTCTATCCCTACAAATATAGATATGAATAATCCAAGACGTTTAATAAGATATTTGGAAATAATTAAATCTACAGGAAAAAATCCTTCTTTCTTTTTTAAAAAGAAAAATTTAAGATTTTTTTCAATCCTAAAAATTGGATTAACTTTGCCAAGAGATGAGATCTATTTTAGAATAAATAATAGAGTAGAAAAAATGATTCAAATGGGATTATTAAAAGAAGCTTATAGATATTATCCTCACAGACATTTAAATAGCTTATGCACTATCGGATATAAAGAAATCTTTGATTTTTTATCATCTAAAAATAAACACTCATTCCATGAAACAATAGAAGAAATAAAAAAAAACACCAGAAAATATGCAAAAAGACAATTAACTTGGTATCGAAAAGATCCTTCTATTACATGGTTTCATCCAAAAGACAAAGAAAAAATATTTTCTTTTATTAAAGCAAAAATGGGCAATACTGGATTTGAACCAGTGACCTCCTGCTTGTAAAACAGATGCTCTAAACCATGCTGAGCTAATTGCCCTAAAAATATTTTCAAATGTAAAGAAAAATTTATAAACTTAATAAAGCTTCAGATACAGTAAAAGTACTTCCACTTATTAAAATTAAATCTTTTTTTTTAGCTTTAGATTTTGCTGATAAAAAAGCTGTTTTTACAGAAGAATAAAAGTACATCTTTTGGTTATTTTTTAACATATTTTTTGCCAAAATTTTTAAATTTTCAATAGAAAATTTTCTTTCTATATTAGGTTGACAAAAGTAGTAATAAGCATTAACAGGAAAATATTTTAATAATCTTTCCACTTTTTTTTCTTTTACAAAACCTAATACTAAATGCAGATTTTCATAGGATTCTTTTTTCAATTGTTTATTGATTATAAGAATACCTTCTTCATTATGAGCAATATCACAAATAATTTTCGGATCCAATCGTTGTAATATCTGCCAACGTCCTCTAAAATTAGTATTTTCAATAACTTTTTTTAATCCGTTCTTTATAGATTCATTCGAGACTATTACATTTTTTCTTTTTTGCAAAATGTCTATAGTTTTTAATACTATAATTCTATTCAATTTTTGATAATCAGCTTCAAAAGGCATTTGATATTTTGAATAATCTTTTACATTTTTTGAAAAATATATGGGAGCATTTTTTTTTAAAGCTTCTTTAAAAAAAACAAATTGAATCTCTTTAGATATTTCGCTACCAATTATAACCGATATGTTCTTTTTTATAATTCCTGCTTTTTCGAAAGCTATTTTTAATCTATTGTTTCCTAATGATTCTGTATGATCTTCACTGATACTAGTAATAATAGAAATTTCAGGATTTATAATATTAGTAGAATCTAAACGGCCACCCATTCCTACTTCAATAATAGCTAAATTCACTTTTTTTTCCTTAAAATATTGAAACGCTAATGCCGTATTCATTTCAAAAAATGACATTTTTTCTTTCTCAATAATTTTCTTATTGTCTGCAATAAAATTGATAATGAAATCTTTTTCTATTAAAATACCATTACAGCTAATTCTCTCTCTAAAGTCTATTAAATGAGGAGAAGTAAATAAACCTATATTATATCTTTCTTCTTGCAAGATAGAAGATAACATATGCACTGTTGATCCTTTCCCATTAGTTCCTCCAACATGAATGCTTTTAAAAAAATTTTGTGGATTTCCTAAATAAGAACAAAAGAATTCTATTCTTTTCAAACCAGGTTTATAGGATTTTAATCCTGTTTTTTGATAAATGGGAAGACGGTTAAAAATCCATTGAATAGTTTCAGAGTAATTCACTAAAAGTATAAGTTTAATAATATGGCAAAAATAGATTTTTTTAAAAAAAATCATTAAATTTACAAAATGGTATAAGCTTACACTTTTAATAATAAAAACACATCTGCACTTCATTGAAAAAATTATAGAGGAAGATTTGAAAAGAGGTTTTTCTATTGAAAAAATTAAATTTCGATTTCCTCCAGAACCAAATGGATTTCTTCATATTGGACATGTTAAAGCTATATATCTGAATTTTGAATTAGGAAGGAAGTACAAAGCACCTGTATATTTAAGATTTGACGATACGAATCCTATTGGAGAAGAAAACAAATTCGTAGAATCTATCAAAGAAGATATCCGATTTTTGGGATTTAAATGGCATAAGGAATGCTATGCTTCGGATTATTTTCAAAAGCTTTATGAATGGGCTGTCGAACTTATTAAAAAAAATAAAGCTTATGTAGACGATCTACCTAAGAAAATTATACAAAGTCAAAGAAAAACTCCTTTTGAAGATGGGGTAAACAGTATATATCGTAATAGATCTGTAAATGAAAATTTGTATTTGTTCGAAAGAATGAAAAATGGATTTTTTGAAGAAAAATCATGTGTTTTAAGAGCTAAAATAAATATGAAATCTTCAAATATGAATATGCGAGATCCAATCATGTATAGAATTTTGAAAAAAAAACATCCTCGTACTAAAAATGAATGGTGTATTTATCCTACTTATGACTGGACTCATGGTCAATGTGATTATATTGAACAAATATCTCATTCTTTATGTTCTTTAGAATTTGAAAATAGACGTCCATTATACAATTGGTATTTAGATCAAATTTGTGAAAACAATAAAATAAGACCAAAACAAATAGAATTTTCAAGACTAAATATGAGCCATACTATAACTAGTAAAAGAAAAATTCAATACTTGATTGAAAACAACATTATCCAATCATGGGATGATCCACGTCTTTTAACTATATCTGGATTGCGTCGTAGGGGATACACATCTTTAGCTATAAACAATTTTATTCAACAAATAGGAGTAACAAAAAGAAAAAATATTATTGATACCTCTCTTTTAGAATTTAGAGTTAGAGAACATTTGAATAAAATTGCATCTAGAGTAATGGTAGTATTAAAACCAATAAGATTAGTTATTGATAATTATTCTATAAATCATACCGAATGGATGGAAGCAGAGAATAATCCAGAAAATACTAAATACGGATGTAGAAAAATTCCTTTTTCAAAATTTTTGTATATTGAGAAATATGATTTTCTAGAAAAAAAAGCAAAAAAATTTTTTAGACTTTCAATTGGACATGAAGTAAGACTTAAAAATGCTTATATCATTAAAGCAAATTCTGTAGTAAAAGATTCTAATGGAAAAATAGAAGAAATACATTGTACTTATGACCCAAAAAGTCAATCTAGAAAATTAAGAAAAAATGAAGATAAAAAAAGAGTAAAAACTACCTTACACTGGATTTCTATAAAACATTCTATTCCGATAAAAATACATCTGTATCATCCTCTTTTTTCAATAAAAGATCCAGACAAAGAAAATTTTAAAGAACACATAAACTCAAAATCTATAGAAAAAATTATCGCCTATGCAGAACCTTCCTTGCAAAATGCTAAAATAGGGGATCATTATCAATTCCAAAGAATTGGATATTTCTATGCAGATATCAATCCAAATAATAAAGAAGAATTAATCTTTCATAAAACAACTTCTATTAAAGATCAATGGAAAAAAATAAATAAAAAGTGATTACAAAATTTCTACATCTGGATTTTCATATTCTCTTAATCCGGTTCCTGCAGGTATTTTATGTCCGACAATTACATTTTCTTTTAATCCATATAAATGATCAGTCTTACTGCTTATAGCTGCTTCACTTAGAACTTTAGTTGTTTCTTGAAAAGAAGCTGCAGATATAAAAGATTTAGTCTGCAAAGCGGCTTTGGTTATCCCTTGCAATATAGGTCTAGCAGTAGCTGGTATAGCACTTCTAGTTTTTATCAACTTCTTATTTTTATATTTTAAAACGGCGTTTTCATTCCGAAAATCTCTATAACTAATCAAATCTCCAGATTTAAAATTTGAAGAATCTCCAGGATCTTCAACTACTCTCATTTGAAAAATTCTATCATTTTCCTCTATAAAATCATCTTTATATTCAATATTTCCTTCTAAAAATTTAGTATCTCCTACTTCAATCACTTCTACTTTACGCATCATTTGCAAAACAATCACTTCAAAGTGTTTGTCGTTAATTTTTACACCTTGTAAACGATATACTTCTTGTATTTCTTTCACCAAATATTCTTGAACAGCTCTTGGTCCCCTTATATTTAAAATATCATTCGGAGTAACTGCTCCATCGGATAAAGGCATTCCTGCTTTCACATAATCATTCTCTTGAACTAAAATTTGATTAGAAAGCTTTACTAAATACTTTCTAATTTCTCCTGTTTTAGATTCTACTATAATTTCTCTATTTCCTCTTTTTATTTTTCCATGACTAACTATTCCATCCATTTCTGATACTACAGCTGGATTAGAAGGATTACGTGCTTCAAACAGTTCAGATAAACGAGGTAATCCTCCTGTAATATCTCCAGAAGATTTAGCAGATCTTCTAGGCACTTTAACCAAAATTTTTCCTATTTTTATTTTTTCTTGATCTTCTACCATTAAATGAGCACCTACTGGTAAATTGTAAACTTTCAATTCTTCATCATTTTCATCCAAAATTTTTAATGTAGGTATTAAATTTTTATTTCTTACTTCTGTAATTACTTTTTCTTGAAATCCAGTTTGCTCATCTATTTCTACTTGAAATGTCTCCCCCTGTTCTAAATGTTGATAAGATATTTTTCCAGCATACTCTGCAACAATAACGGCATTATACAAATCCCACTGACAAATTTTGTCTCCTTCTTTTAACTTATCTCCATGTTTAACATATAAAGTAGCTCCATAAGGAATATTATTAATCATTAAAATGGATGACTTGTTTTCATTGAATAGTTTCATTTCTGTAGAACGAGAAACAACCACTCCAACTTTTTCTCCATAATCATTTTTAGTTTGAACAGTTTTTAAATCTTCAAATTCTATAATTCCATCATATTTTGCTCGTATCTGTGAAGATTCTGTTATGTTTCCAGCAGTACCTCCAACATGAAAAGTACGTAAAGTTAATTGCGTTCCAGGTTCTCCAATAGATTGAGCAGCAATAACTCCTACGGCTTCACCTTTTTGAACTATTTTTCCTGTAGATAGATTACGTCCATAACATTTAGAACAAATACCCATCTTAGCTTCACAAGTAAGAGGAGAACGTACTTCTACGAATTCTATTCCAGATTTCTCAATTAAGTCTGCTATTATTTCATCAATCATTTTTCCAGAAGAAACTATTAATTCATTATTTTTCGGATGAAAAAGATCGTTCAAAGATATACGTCCTAAAATTCTATCAAATAAAGTTTCAACTACTTCTTCGTTCTTTTTTAATGCTGATATTTCTAAACCACGTAACGTATTACAATCTTCCATTTTTATAATTACATCTTGAGCTGCATCTACTAAACGTCTTGTCAAATATCCGGCATCTGCTGTTTTTAACGCTGTATCCGCTAGTCCTTTACGAGCTCCATGAGTAGATATAAAATATTCTAAAATAGAAAGACCCTCTCTAAAATTAGACAAAATAGGATTTTCAATGATTTCTCCACCAGAAGATCCTGCTTTCTGAGGTTTAGCCATTAATCCACGCATTCCAGAAAGCTGACGAATTTGTTCCTTGGATCCCCTTGCTCCAGAATCTAACATCATATATACGGGATTAAAACCATGTCTATCTTCACGCATATGCTTCATTACTTTTTCTGTTAACATGGCATTTGTATTTGTCCATATATCAATAACTTGATTATAACGTTCGTTATTTGTTATTAACCCCATATTATAATTTATTTTCACATTATCCACTTGTTTAATAGCATGATTTACCATGTTTTTTTTATCACTTGGAATAATAATATCTCCTAATCCAAAAGAAAGACCACCTTTGAAAGCATTGTAAAATCCTAATTCTTTGATGTCATCTAAAAATTTTGCAGTAGTAGGAACATCTGTTAAATGCAAAATTTTTCCAATAATTTCCCTTAAAGATTTTTTTGTAAGGGATTCATTAATAAATCCCACTTTTTTAGGAACAACTTGATTAAACAATACTCTCCCTACAGTAGTTTCTATCAATTGATCAGACAAAGTATTTTTATTTCGAATACTAACTTTGACTTTTATTAATGCATGTAATTCTACTACATTTTGATTATATGCTATTTCTACCTCTTCCGGAGAATAAAAAGTAAGACCTTCTCCTTTTATTACATTCCTAGAACTTGAAGCTAAAGGTTTAGTCATATAATATAAACCTAATACCATATCTTGAGACGGAACAGTAATAGGAGAACCATTAGCAGGATTTAAAATATTCTGAGAAGCTAACATAAGAAGTTGAGCCTCTAAAATAGCTCCAGAAGATAAAGGAAGATGAACAGCCATTTGATCTCCATCAAAATCTGCGTTAAAAGCAGCACAAACTAAAGGATGTAATTGAATCGCTTTACCTTCTATCAATTTAGGCTGAAAAGCTTGAATTCCTAATCTATGTAAAGTCGGTGCTCTATTCAATAAAACAGGATGTCCTTTCAATACATTTTCTAAAATATCCCAGATCATAGGATCTCTTTTATCTATGATTTTTTTAGCAGATTTTACAGTTTTTACAATACCCCTCTCAATTAATTTTCGTATAACAAAAGGTTTATAAAGTTCAGCAGCCATATCTTTAGGAAGTCCACACTCTTGTAATTTTAAATGAGGTCCTACTACAATAACTGAACGAGCAGAATAATCCACTCTTTTTCCAAGAAGATTTTGTCTAAAACGACCTTGTTTCCCTTTTAATGAATCAGATAATGATTTTAAAGGACGATTTGCCTCAGATTTCACTGCAGATACTTTTCTTGAATTATCAAAAAGAGAATCTACAGCTTCTTGAAGCATTCTTTTCTCATTTCGTAAAATAACTTCAGGGGCTTTAATTTCTATAAGCCTTTTTAAACGATTATTTCTTATAAGAACACGACGATATAAATCCGTCATATCAGAAGCAGCATAACGACCTCCATCTAGAGGAACAAGAGGACGTAATTCAGGAGGAATAACAGCTAAAATATGAATAATCATCCAAGAAACATTTCCGCCATTTCTTTTTCCCTCTCTAAAAGATTCTACGACTTGTAAACGTTTTAAAGCTTCAATACGTCTTTGTTTAGAAGTTTCGTTATGAGCTTGATTTCTCAGATCAACAGATAATTGATCTAAATCTAAACGGTTTAAAAGATCCTCTATACACTCAGCACCCATCTTAGCTATAAACTTGTTAGGATCTGTATCTTCTAAATAAAAATTTCCTTTTGGAAGTTTATTTAAAACATATAAATACTCTTCTTCCGTAAGAAAATCTCCTCTTTGAAAAAAAGAACCATCTGAACGAGTAGCTAATCCTCCCTGAATCACTACATATCTTTCATAATAAATGATCATTTCCAGCTTTTTGGATGCTAATCCCAATAAATACCCTATTTTATTAGGAGAAGAACGAAAACACCAAATGTGTACCACAGGGACCACTAAATTAATATGTCCCATACGTTCTCTTCTTACCTTCTTTTCGGTCACTTCTACTCCACATCTATCACAAACAATCCCTTTATAACGGATTCTTTTATATTTTCCACAAGCACATTCATAATCTTTGACTGGACCAAAAATACGTTCACAAAAAAGACCATCTCTTTCTGGTTTATGAGTTCTGTAATTAATAGTTTCTGGCTTTAATACTTCTCCATGAGATTCTTTTAATATAGATTCTGGAGAGGCTAATCGAATAGTAATTTTATTAAATTTGTTATTTATTTTTCTATTCATTCTTCTAAATTAATATCCAATCCCAATCCTTTTAATTCATAACATAAAACATTAAAAGATTCCGGATTGTTGGGTTCTGGCATGGGATCACCTTTCACTATAGCTTCATAAGTTTTCGCTCTTCCTGCTACATCATCAGATTTGACAGTTAATATTTCACGTAAGATATTAGAAGCTCCAAAAGCTTCTAAAGCCCAAACCTCCATTTCTCCAAAACGTTGCCCTCCAAATTGAGCTTTACCTCCTAGAGGTTGTTGAGTGATAAGAGAATAAGGGCCTATAGAACGAGCATGCATTTTATCGTCAACCATATGACCTAATTTTAACATGTATATAACTCCTACTGTTGCTGGTTGATCAAATCTATCTCCTGTTCCTCCATCAAACAAATAAGTAGTTCCAAAACGAGGAATATCTGCTTTATCTGTAAACTCCGATATTTTTTCTATAGTAGCTCCATCAAATATAGGAGTAGAAAATTTAATATTTAACTTATAACCAGCCCAACCTAATACCGTCTCATATATCTGTCCAATATTCATTCTAGATGGAACTCCTAATGGATTTAAAACTATATCTACAGGACTTCCATCTTCTAAAAAAGGCATATCTTCCTCGCGAAGAATACGAGCTACTACACCTTTATTTCCATGTCTTCCAGCCATTTTATCTCCAACTTTCAATTTTCTTTTCTTTGCAATATAAACTTTAGCCATTTTAATAATACCAGAAGGCAATTCATCCCCAACTGTAATAGAAAATTTCTTGTGTTTCAACATACTATTTAAATCATTAACAGAAATTTGATAATTATGTAATATTTCTGATACAAGATTGTTAGTTTCTACATCATAAGTCCAATCTACAGGAGTACTTTCTATATAATCCGATATTTTATTAAGTAATTTTGCCGTGAATTTAGTTCCTTCTTCTATAATTTCCTGTTTTTTTTCATCAATAATAATTTTCTTAGAAGTTTTTCCATATAAAACAGTATGTAATTTTTGCAATAAATGATTTTTTAAATCAGAAAATTTTTTATCATATTCTTTTTCTATGCGCTCTAACTGTATTTTATCCTGAACTCTGGATTTTTTGTCTTTTATGCTACGAGTGAATAATTTTGTATCTATCACCACTCCAAATAAAGAAGGTTCTGCTCTTAAAGAAGCATCTTTAACATTTCCAGCTTTGTCTCCAAAAATAGCTCTCAACAATTTTTCTTCTGGAGTCGGGTCTGATTCTCCTTTAGGAGTGATCTTTCCAATCAAAATATCACCAGGTCTTACTTCCGCTCCTACTCGTATAATTCCATTTTCATCTAAATCTTTAGTAGCTTCTTCACTAACATTTGGAATATCATTTGTTAATTCTTCCATTCCTAATTTTGTATCACGTACGTCTAGAGAATACTCATCTATATGTATAGAAGTAAACCAATCTTCACTTACTACTTTTTCTGAAATTAAAACGGCATCTTCAAAGTTATACCCATTACATGGGATAAAAGCGGCTCTTAAATTTCTTCCTAAAGCTAATTCTCCATTTTCAGTAGCATATCCTTCACATAAAATCTGTCCTTTTACTACTTTCATTCCCTTTTTTACAATAGGTTTTAAAGTAATACATGTATTTTGATTAGTTTTCCTAAATTTTATCAAATCATAAGTTTTCACTTCAGGTTCAAAACTCACTAAAGCTCCTATTTCTGTTTTTTCATAACGTATGATTATTTTTCTTGCATCAAGATATTCTACAAATCCATTACTTTCTGCATTAATTAAAATACGAGAATCTATGGCTACCTGCTTTTCTAATCCGGTTCCTACAATTGGCGCTTCAGGTTTTAATAGTGGAACAGCTTGACGCATCATATTAGAACCCATGAGAGCTCTATTCGCATCATCATGTTCTAAAAAAGGAATTAAAGAAGCAGATATAGAAGCAATTTGATTAGGAGCCACATCTATATAATCCACTTGTTTTGGAGTGACTATAGGAAAATCACCATCTTCACGAGCTATTATTCTATCAGAAACAAAATTTCCATATTGATTGATAGCATTAGCTTGTGCTATAATTTTCCCTTCTTCTTCTTCTGCGCTTAAATATTTAACCTTAGATTTTAAATCCACTCTTCCATCATGAATAGATCGATAAGGAGTTTCTACAAATCCCATATCATTAATCTTTGCAAAAACAGAAAGGGAAGAAATTAAACCAATATTTGGACCCTCTGGGGTTTCAATAGGACATAATCTTCCATAATGGGAATAATTGACGTCTCTTACCTCAAATCCAGCTCTTTCTCTAGACAAACCTCCAGGACCTAAAGCTGATAATCTTCTCTTGTGAGTAAGTTCAGATAATGGATTTGTCTGATCCATAAATTGGGATAATTGATTAGTTCCAAAAAAAGTATTTATAACGGAAGACAATGTTTTTGCATTGATAAGATCTACTGGCATAAAAACTTCATTATCTCGAACATTCATTCGTTCTCTTATTGTTCTAGCCATTCTAGCTAAACCAATACTAAATTGTGCATAAAGCTGTTCTCCTACAGTTCTTACACGTCTATTAGAGAGATGATCGATATCATCAACCTCTCTTTTAGAATTGAATAAGGCATTCAAATGTTCAACTATAGCAATAATGTCTTCTTTAGTTAAAACTAAATAATCCGGATCAATATTCAATCCAAGACGTTTATTCAAACGATACCTACCCACAGGCCCTAAACTATATCTAGTATCAGAAAAAAAAAGTTTATCTATAACTCCTCTAGCCGTTTCTTCATCTGGAGGTTCTGTGTTTCTAAGCTGTCTATATATATATTCGACAGCTTCTTTTTCAGAATTAGTAGGATCTTTTTGCAGTGTATTATAAATGATAGAATAATCTTTCTTCTTTCCTTCCTTTTTATGCAATAAAATTGTTTTTATCTCATGTTGAATCATCAAATCAATATGCTCTTGTGTTATCGTGACATCTCTGTCTATCAAAACTTCATTTTTTTCTATAGAAATTACCTCTCCTGTATCTTCATCTACAAAATCTTCGTGCCAAATATTCAATATTCTAGCTGCTAAAACTCTCGATAAGATAGATTTTGTATTATCTTCTGTAATTTTTACTTCTTCTGCTAAATCAAATATTTCTAATATCTCTTTATCTCTTTCATATCCAATAGCACGAAGTAAAGTGGTCATAGGTAATTTTTTCTTTCTATCGATATAGGCATACATCACATTATTTATATCCGTAGCAAACTCAATCCAAGATCCTTTAAAAGGAATAATTCTTGCTGAATATAACTTCGTTCCATTAGCATGATGAGATTGTCCAAAGAATACTCCAGGAGAACGATGCAACTGGGATACTATAACACGTTCTGCTCCATTGAATATAAAAGAACCAGAATGGGTCATATACGGATATGTACCTAAATAAACATCTTGATGTACAGTCTCGAAATCCTCATGTTCAGGATCTGTACAATATAATTTTAATTTTGCTTTTAAAGGAACACTATAAGTTAACCCCCTTTCAATACATTCTTCTATAGAATATCTGGGGGCATCGATAGAATATCCTTTAAATTCTAAAACGAAGGAGTTCCTCGCATCAGAAATAGGAAAATTCTCTGTAAAAGCTTTAAACAAACCTTCATTTTTTCGATTTTCTGGTTTTGTATCTAATTGAAAAAATTCCTTAAATGATTTTATTTGAATATCCAAGAAATCAGGATACTCTACTTGTTTTGCCACAGAGGCAAAAGTTATTCTTTCTGAGACATTTTCTGTGTTCACCAAATCTAACAGTAATTTTAACTTAAAAACAAAAAAATAAATTTTTATTTATCATTTCAATTCAACCTCAGCACCAATTTCTTCAAGTTTCTTTTTTAATTTTTCTGCTTCTTTCTTATCAACAGATTCTTTAATAACGTTTGGAACATTATCTACTAATTCCTTAGATTCTTTTAGTCCTTTTCCAGTGATCTCTTTAACTAATTTCACCACAGATAATTTAGAACTTCCTGATGATTTTAAGATTAAATTAAAAATATTTTTTTCTTCTTTTTCGGAAGACTCTTCCTTTTTTTTTGAAGAATCCATCACTAAAGTATTAGATGGTTCAATTCCATACTCATTTTTTAATAGATTAGATAATTCATTAACTTGTTGAACCGTCAAGTTCACCAATTGTTCTGCTAGCTTTTTTATCATTTTATTATTTATTGTTTTTTTTAGATATAGATAACGTTTTTAGAATTCTAAAAATTTGATTTTCTCCATATTTTATGGATAAAATAACCTGTTCAATAGGATATTGAAGCATTCTTAAAATATCTATTATGAGATCTTTTTTAGATTTAATATTAATTAATATATCTAAATCTTTATTCCCAAAATAAAAAGATTCTTCCATATATGCTCCTTTTAAATAAGGCTTTTCTACTTTTTCGTAAGAATGAAAATTTCTTATAATTTTTGACGGAATATTCCCTAAATCTGAATTGCAAGCTAAAACAGAAGTGTTTCCATTTAAAATAGAAAAAAAAGAATCTAATTTTTTATTTTTAATATTTTCTAAAGCTTTTTTCAATAAAGTATTTTTAACTACTTTCATTTGAATATTATATTCACAAAAATTCTTTCTTAGAATAGAAATTTGATTAGAATTTAAACCGGATATGTCAATTAAATATATTGTATCATTATCCGATAATATAGAAATTAATTTCGATAATTCTGTTCTTTTTTTTTCTTTCTTCATTTGTTTATAAAACTTTTATAATCGACTAAAAGACTACTACTCATAGTAGTCGATAAATAAATACTTTTTATATAAGATCCTTTAGATGAAGAAGGTTTACTACGAATAATTTGACTCATGAATGCTTTTGCATTATTCGATATATATTCATAATTAAAAGATACTTTTCCGATAGAAGCATGAATAATTCCATAACGATCCGCTTTAAAAGATATCTTTCCAGATTTAATTTCCTTAATAGAATTCCCTGGATTTGTAGAAACTGTATCCATTTGAGGATTTGGCATTAGCCCCCTTGGTCCTAATATTTTTGCTACAGAACTCAATTGAGTCATAACAGACGGCATAGCTACAATCACGTCAATATCTATCCATCCAGATTTAATTTTTTCTATATAATCTAGTCCTATATAATCCGCTCCAGCTTCTTTAGCTTCCAATTCTTTATCTTTTGTAACTAAAGCCAAAACATAAACATTTCTTCCTATTCCATGTGGTAATTGAACAGTTCCTCGTACCATTTGATTTGGAATACGTGTATCTATATTTAGATGAACAGAAATATCCACCGATGCGTCAAATTTAACAAAAGATATTTCTTTAAGAATAATAGATGCTTCATCAAGAGAATATTTCTTATGTTTATTAGTTTTTTCCAGAATTTTTTTTCTATTTCTTGTTAATTTATTTGACATAAGTATTTATTTATCAACTTCTATTCCCATAGAACGTGCAGTCCCAGCAATCATAGATATAGCAGAATCGATGGAAAAACAATTCATATCTTCCATTTTATTTTTTGCAATAATTCTAATTTGATCTAAACTTACTTTTCCAATTTTAGAACGATTTGGTTCTCTGGATCCTTTTTTTACTTTTATTATATTCATTAACTGAATAGATACCGGAGGTTTTTTAATTAAAAAAGAAAAAGATTTATCTTCATAAATAGTAATAATCACTGGACATATCTCTCCCTTCCATTTTTGAGTTCTAGAATTATATTGTTTACAGAATTCCATAATATTCACCCCTGAACTTCCTAAAATAGGACCAATAGGAGGTGCTGGATTGGCATTTCCTCCATTTATTTTTTGTATTTTGATTTTTTTTACTATTTTTTTTTGACTAACCATTATTCTATTTTAAATTTTTTCTATTTGTGTAAAATTCAATTCTAAAGGAGTTTTTCTTCCAAAAATCAAAACAGCTAATTCCAGTTTTCTTTTTTCTTCATTAATTTTTTCAATAGTTCCATTAAAACCACTAAAGGGACCATCTATGACTTTTATAGTTTCTCCAACCACAAAAGGAATGCTCAAATTTTCATAATTTTCGGATAGTTGATCTATTTTTCCTAACATTTTATTAACCTCTTCTTTTCTCATAGGAATGGCCGAACCACCTTTTCCTTCACTTAAAAAATTTATAACACCAGGAACATTCTTGATGGCATGGACGGCCTCTCCCTCAAGATGGGCTTCTATCATCACATATCCTGGAAAGTGAACTTTTTCCCTGTGGATTTTTTTCCCCTTCCTCATTTGTATAACTTTTTCAATGGGAACTAAAACCTTCCCTATATATTCTTGAAACCCATTATCTCTAATTTCATTCTCAATATAAGACTTTACCTTATTCTCTTGACCACTAATGGTTTTTAAAACATACCATTTTCTTTCCAAATCACTCATCGCTTTTATGTTTTATTTTAATGAAAATAATTTTTTAATAAAAAAAATAAAAAAAACATCTACTCCATATAGAAACAGAGATAAAAATATAGAAAAAAACGACACTACTATCGTAGTAACTTGTAAATCTCCCCACTTAGGCCAGGTTATGCAATAAACAAACTCATCGTAAATCTCCAAAAAAAAATTTCTTTTTTTCATGCTATATCTACGATTTTTGCACGGATGGTAAGAATCGAACTTACGACATTCGGTTTTGGAGACCGACGCTCTACCAACTGAGCTACATCCGTTTATTTTATGATTAATCCATAATATGAGTAACTTGCCCAGCACCTACAGTCTTTCCTCCTTCACGAATAGCAAAACGCAAATTTTCACTTAAAGCTACCGGCTGATGTAAATATACTTCCATAGAAATATTATCTCCAGGCATAACCATTTCTATTCCATCAGATAAATGAATTTCTCCTGTAACATCTGTCGTTCTCAAATAAAACTGTGGACGATATTTATCATGAAATGGTGTATGCCTTCCTCCTTCTTCTTTTGTAAGAATATATACTTCCGCTTTAAATTTCTTATGAGGTTTTATAGATCCTGGTTTTCCAATAACCATTCCACGTCGAATATCTTTTTTTTCTATTCCACGTAATAATAATCCTACATTATCTCCAGCCTGACCTTTATCTAGAATTTTACGAAACATTTCTACTCCTGTTACGGTAGACGATAATTTTTCTTCTCCCATCCCAATAATGTCAACTAAATCTCCTGTATGAATGATTCCACTTTCAATACGACCAGTAGCAACGGTCCCTCTTCCTGTAATTGTAAATACATCTTCTACAGGCATTAGAAATGCTTTATCCATTTCTCGAACAGGTTCTGGAATATATTCATCTAATACATCCATTAATTTTTGGATCTTTTCTACCCACTTTTTTTCTCCATTCAAAGCCCCTAAAGCAGATCCTTTAATCATAGGAATATTGTCTCCGTCATATTCATATTTAGAAAGCAACTCTCGGATTTCCATTTCTACCAATTCTAATAATTCTGGATCATCTACTTGATCTACTTTATTCATAAAAACGACTATTTTAGGAACCCCCACTTGACGTGCTAACAAAATATGCTCTCTTGTTTGAGGCATAGGTCCATCTGTAGCTGCAACTACTAAAATAGCTCCATCCATTTGAGCTGCTCCAGTAATCATATTTTTAATATAATCTGCATGTCCTGGACAATCTACATGAGCATAATGTCTTTTCACTGTTTCATATTCTACATGAGAAGTATTGATAGTTATCCCCCTAGCTTTTTCCTCTGGAGCATTATCAATTGCATCAAAACTTTTCTCTTCCGCCAATCCTATTTCTGATAATACTTTTGTTATGGCAGCTGTTAAAGTTGTTTTTCCATGATCAACGTGACCAGTTGTACCTATATTTAAATGTGGTTTGTCACGTTTAAATTTTTCTTTTGCCATGATGATAGTTTCTAAAATTTTTAATAATTCTTAATAAGAAAAAGCCAACGGCGGGAATTGAACCCGTGACCTCTTCCTTACCAAGGAAGTGCTCTACCTCTGAGCTACATTGGCCTTCATCCATAAGTAGAGCGGAAGACGGGATTCGAACCCGCGACATTCAACTTGGAAGGCTGATGCTCTACCAACTGAGCTACTTCCGCCTAAGATGCATAATAATATGGGGAGAGCAGGATTCGAACCTGCGAAGGCAAAGCCAACAGATTTACAGTCTGTCCTCGTTAACCAAACTTGAGTATCTCCCCAAAAGAAAGCCGGTGGAGGGATTCGAACCCACGACCCCGAGATTACAAATCACGTGCTCTAACCATCTGAGCTACACCGGCTGCTTTTGTCATATAGAATAAATAACTATTATTCACTAACTATGGAAATCAGGTAGGTACAAATCTATAGAGATTTTTATAAATCTCAAAAAAATAATGGGTATCAAAAAATTTTTGCATGTTTAATTTTATTTTTGAAAATAAACAATAAAACAACTCCAAGAAATATTACAAAATCAGATAAATTGAAAACTGGTTGAAAAAAATGAAAATGATCCCCACCAATAAATGGAATCCAAGTAGGAATATATGTATCTATTATGGGAAAATAAAACATGTCTACTACACATCCTTCCATGAAAGCGGCATATCCATTTGATAAATGAAAATTTATTTTAGATATTCCTGCATAAGATATCCATTTATGAGATTCTTTATCATAAATGGTTCCTGTATCAAATAACAATCCATATAATGCACTATCCAATAAATTACCTATAGCTCCCGATAAAATAAAAGTAGTAGGAATTATCAAATAATTAGAAGATTCTTTTTTGATCTTTTTGTAAATAAAAACAGATAGAAAAAAAACCAGAATAATACGAAAAACACTTAAAATAATTTTTCCTAAATATCCAGGAGCGAGATAAATGCCATAGGCCATCCCAGGATTTTCTACAAAAAAAATCCAAAAAAATGGAAATATATACACTCCGCTTCCCAATTCAAAATGAGTTTTTACATAAATTTTTAAAATTTGATCTACTAATAAAATAGAGAAAATACTTAAAAAAACTTTTTTCAAAAAATTAAAAATTTACTTTTTTTGTTCTTCAACTTGTCTTTTTCCTTCAATACTTAAAGTAGTATGTGGAACGGCCATTAAACGTGCTTTAGGAATCAATTTTTTTGTTATGCGACAAATTCCATAATCTTTGTTTTCAACTCTGATCAAAGCGGCATTCAAACTTCGTATAAATTTTTGTAAGTGTTCTATGATTTGAGCATTTTGTTCTTTACTAAGCGTTTCTGATCCTTCCTCAAAAGCTTTAAATGTAGGATACGTATCATCTGTTCCATTATTTTGATCATTAGCAAAGGATTCTTTAAGAATTAACAAATCTTTTTTTGCTTTTTCCAGTTTTTCAAGTATCAGTTTACGAAACTCATTCCTCTCTTCCATCGAATATCTTTGTTTTATTTTCATTTTTATATGTTTTCGACTTTCTGAATCAGTATATATATGGAATAATCTTCAAAATTAACCATTATTCCTTTTTTTTCTATATCTTCTTCTAACAAAAGATCTACAGCTAGAGTTTCTTGACAAATATAGTCTTTGTATTTCTGTATGAGAGATTTTATTTTTTGAATGGTATTTATATAGATTAATATCTTTTCTACAACTTCATAGTTGTACTTTTTTCTCAATTTCTGTATATACCTAATAAATTCTCTTATAAAGCCTTCTTCCCAAAGATAATTAGTAACACGAAGATCTAAAGCAATTGTCAATTCATTATCAAATATAATAGACCAATTTTTAATAATTTCAGTAGTAATTTTAACATCTTTTAAAAAAAGAACAACTTTTTCTCCTTCAAGAAAAAAAACATATTTTTTTTTAATTTCTATTTCTTGAATTTCCTCATGAGTGAATTTTTTAATGATTTCCGAAATTTTTTCAGTTTTATTTCCAAATCTAGGACCCAAAGATCTATAATTTGGTTGAATGCTCTTTTTCAATTCTAAAGATTTAGGAGAATCCGTATATTCAATTTCCTTTACATTAATTTCTTGTTTAAGAATTTCAGATATTTCTTGCAATCCGAAACGGATTTTCGGTTTTTTAACCAAAACAAGTAATTTTTGTAAAGGTTGACGAATTTTTATCCCATTTCTTTTTCTAATAGAAAAAACCATGGTAGTAATTTTTTGAACCATAACCATTCTTTCTTCCAATTCTTTATTTACAAAATTTGAATTATAAATTGGAAAATCCCCCAAATGAATACTCTCAAAATTTTCTTTTTTTGTAACGGAGTTTAAATCCATATATAATTTCTCTGAAAAAAATGGAGTAATAGGAGAAATTAATTTAGCAATTGTAATTAAACATTTATAAAGTATCTGATAGGCAGATATTTTATTTTTCGTATATTCTTCTTTCCAAAATCTTCTTCTACATAACCTAATATACCAATTACTTAACTTATTTAATACAAAAGAAAAAATAAAACGAGCGGCTTTAGTAGGATTATAATTTGAATAATGTTCATCTACTATTTTAATCATTGTATTTAATTCAGAAAGAATCCAAAAATCTAATTCTGTATTGTTTTTGTTTTCTAAATAACAATCTTCTTCTTTATAGGAAAACCTATCTATATTGGCATAGAGAACAAAGAAAGAATAAATATTGTAAAGGGTTCCAAAAAATTTATTGATCCCTATATGAATTTCTTTTATGTTAAATTTTAAATTATCCCAAGGTTCAGAATTAAATACAATATACCAACGAATAGCATCGGGTCCATAATTTTCTATCAAATTGAATGGATTTATGGTATTTCCTTTGCTTTTAGACATTTTATGTCCTTTTTCATCCAAAACTAAACCAGTAGATATAACATTTTTATATGCTGTAGAATTAAACAAAATAGAACTAATTACATGTAATGTAAAAAACCATCCTCTTGTTTGATCTATTCCTTCTGCAATAAAATCTGCGGGAAAAAACAATTTTTTATCTATAAAGTCTTTATTTTCAAATGGATAATGAAATTGAGCATATGGCATAGCTCCAGAATCAAACCACACATCTATTAAGTCAGGTTCTCGATTCATTGGTCTTCCTTGACCAGAAACTAATATTACATCATCTAAAAAATGTTTGTGTAAATCTATTTTTTCATAGTTTTCATCTGTCATATCACCTGGAGTAAAATGATTCCATGGTAGATGAGACATAAATCCATGTTCAATAGATTTCTGAATCTCTATAAATAATTCCTTAACAGATCCTATAACTATTTCTTCTTTTCCGTCTTTTGTTCTCCAAATGGGTAATGGAGTTCCCCAATATCTAGAACGTGATAAATTCCAATCTTTTACATTTTCTAGCCAAGATTCAAAACGTTTTTTTCCTATAAATTTTGGATGCCAATCGACTTTCTTATTTAAAAGAATCATCTTATTTTTTACTTTATTAGTATTTATAAACCATGAATCTAAAGGATAATAAAGTATAGGTTTTTCTGTTCTCCAACAATGTGGATAAAAATGTGTATACATTTCTACTTGAAAAACTTTTTTTTCTCTTTTAAGAAAAGAAACTATTTCTTGATCTACAGAAACTTTTTTTTTATTTTTTTTTGAATAAAAATCTTCTTTGACATATTTTCCACCAAATCCATGAGGAAAATTATTTAAAAATCTTCCTTGCGTATCTACTAGAGGAACTAGTTCTTTTTCTTGATTCAAGACTAACATAGATGGAATATCATGTTTTCTAGCTAATTTTAAATCTTCAATTCCAAATGTAGGAGCTACATGAACGATTCCTGTTCCTTCTATTGTATTTACATAACTTCCTTCTATAACTTGAAAGGCTTTTTCTTCTTCTTGATAAGGTTTAAACCATGGAAGTAATTGTTCATACCTACTTTGAATTAATTTTCTTCCTTTTAATTGATATTCAATAAAATAAGGTAATCTGTTTTTGTTTATTTTTATACGATCAAATTCACTAATATTTGAAACGGGATAGAATTTTTTTGGTAATAAAACTTTATGAATTAATTTTTTAGCAAAAATAATGTTTTCTTTTAAAAAAGTATATGGATTATAAATTCTTACTAAAAGATAATCTATGTTTGAACCTATAGCCAATGCAGTATTAGATGGAAGTGTCCAAGGTGTAGTCGTCCAAGATATAAAATAAATGTCTCCCAAAAAATTACGAATTTCTTTTGGAAGAGTTTCTTTTTTAGCTTTAAATTTTAAAGTAGGAGCTATTTGCTTTACTTCCTTATATGTTCCTGGCATGTTTAACTCATGATGACTTAATCCAGTTCCTGCAGCAGGGGAATATGGTTGAATTGTATAATCTTTATAAAGAATCTTTTTTTGATATAGTGTTTTGATTAACCACCATATACTTTCTATATATTTTGAATGATATGTGACGAATGGTTTTTTCATGTCTAACCAATATCCTATTTTGTCCGTAAATTTTATCCATTCTTTCATAGATTCGTTAACGAAACTTTCACAAATCCTATTATATTCTTCTACACTGATACTCTTTCCTATATTGTTTTTAGTGATTCCCATTTTTTTCTCTACATTCAGCTCAATAGGTAATCCATGAGTATCCCATCCTGCTTTTCTAATCACTTTTTTCCCTTTAATAGTATGATATCTACAAAATATATCTTTTATCGTTCTTGCTACCATATGGTGTAGTCCTGGACTTCCATTTAAAGAAGGCGGACCCTCATAAAAAATATAGGTAGATATTCTATTTCCAGATTGAAAACTTTTTTGAACAATATTGTTTTTTTTCCAATATTGATATATTTCTGCAGCGATCTTTTTAAGATCTAGGTTTTTATATTCTCTAAATATTTTTGACATAATGAATCAAAATTCAAAAAAAAAGGTTTTTATCCTTTCAATTAAACTTTTTTATAAAAAAATACCCTATTTTATTTAATTGCTACTCTTCAATATATTATGAAATTAATGACCGTTTTTTGAAAATAAAGCCCAAATTACTTTTATATATTATGAATAAAAACCAAAATTATAATTTTCAAAAGGAAGAAACTCCATTAGTCAAACAATATAATGATATAAAAGCTAAATATCCAGATACTATATTATTATTTCAAGTGGGAGATTTTTATGAAACTTTTGGAGAAGATGCTATAAAGTGTTCTAAAATATTAGATATAGCTTTAGCAAGAAGATCTAACAGTCATAAAAACAATCATTTAGCGGGATTCCCTTATCACTCTTTAAATACTTATTTGCCAAGACTAATACGCTCAGGACATCGTGTAGCTATTTGTGATCAATTAGAAGAACCAAAAAAAGGAAAAAATATTGTCAAGAGAGGAGTCATAGAACTAGTAACACCAGGAATAGCTATAGACGAAAATATTTTACAAACTAAATCCAATAATTTTTTAGCCTCTATTCATGCAGATAAAAAATACTTAGGATTAAGTTTTTTAGATATTTCCACAGGAGAATTTTTCATAGTAGAAGATGCCAAAGAAAATCTGATACACTATTTAAAACATTTTAATCCAAGTGAAATACTTTTTCAAAGAAGAGAAAAAAAGTATTTTGAGGAATTGTTTCAAAACAAGTATTATACCTTCATTATGGAAGATTGGATGTTTAATTATCCATTCGCATATGAAAAATTAATATCTCATTTTCAAACAAATTCTTTAAAAGGCTTTGGGATTGAAGATTTAAAATTAGGAATTATAGCATCCGGAGTTATATTAAGTTATTTATATGATACACAGCATTATAAAATAAAACACATTTCAAACATTAAAAGAATCAAAAAAGAGGAACACATGTGGATTGATGATTTTACTTTCCAAAACTTGGAAATATTTCATGGCCTGAATAAACAAGGAGTCTCCTTAATTGATATCATAGATCAAACCTTAACCCCTATGGGAAGTCGATTATTAAAACATTGGATTTATTTTCCTTTAATCAATATTGCTTCTATAAAAAAACGTCACCAAATAGTAGAAGAATTATTTTTGAATCTTTCAATTCTTGATTTTATCCAAAAAAAACTTAAAGAAGTCTATGATATCGAACGAATGATTTCAAAAATGGCCATTGGTAGAATTTCTCCACGTGAAATCATTACATTACATAAATCTTTGACAGCTATTTATGACATACAAAAAATTTTATTATCCAAACAATCTAAAATTCTCTCAGAAATAGGAAATTGCTTTCAAGATTGCCATATAATATCTAAAAAAATTACAGAAACTATCCACCTAGATCCTCCAAATCATATTGAAAAAGGAAATGTAATTGTAAAAGGATTTTCTCAAGAATTAGACAAGATTCGTTTTCTATGTTTTTCCAAAAAAGAATATCTCGAAAAACTCCGTTCTATTGAACAATTAAATACAGGGATTTCCAATTTAAAAATTGGTTATAATAACATTTTCGGATATTTTTTTGAAGTTAAAAGCACAAAAAAACACAAAGTTCCATCTCATTGGATACGAAAGCAAACATTGACTAATTCGGAAAGATATACTACTGAAGAATTAAAGAATTATGAATTGCAAATTCTAAATTCTGAACATAAAATTTTATCTCTTGAAAAAGAAATTTTCCATAATCTGATCAACCAACTATTAAAATATATAAAACCTTTACAGAAAAATGCAAAAATAATTGCAAAATTAGATGTGTTATGTTCATTTTCTATTTCTGCGTTAGAAAATAATTATATAAAACCGGAAATAACTCATTCTTTTAAACTATGTATAAAAAAAGGAAGACATCCGGTAATTGAAAGACAATTTATTTCTAAAATATCCTATATTCCTAATGATGTTTTTTTAGATAAAACAGATCAACAAATCATGATTATCACAGGACCGAATATGTCCGGAAAATCAGCTATTTTACGTCAAACAGCTATCATCATACTAATGGCTCACATTGGAAGTTTCGTTCCTGCTCAATATGCAAAAATTGGTTTAGTAGATAAAATGTTTAGCAGAGTTGGAGCCTCTGATAATATTTCTTTAGGAGAATCTACTTTTATGGTAGAAATGAATGAAACCGCAAACATATTAAACAATCTTTCTAAAAGAAGTTTTCTTATTTTAGATGAAATTGGACGAGGAACTAGTACATATGATGGAATATCTATTGCTTGGTCCATTGTTGAATTTTTACATGAAAACTCTTTTAGACCTTTAACTTTATTCGCTACTCATTATCATGAATTAAACAAGATGAGTTCTTTTTTCAAAAGAATTCAAAACTACCACATTTCTGTAAAGAAGATTAATGAAAATATTATTTTTATGCGAACATTGATTGATGGAGGTAGCGAACATAGCTTTGGAATTCATGTAGCAAAAATTTCAGGAATGCCTATAAAAGTCATCCACAGAGCGAAAGAAATATTAAAAACGTTAGATAAAAAAAATCAATTTTTTCAAGAAGAAAATCCTAAAATTTTCTTCAAGAAAAAAGCATTTGTTATCCTGAAAAAAATTATGAATTATTTCTTTAAAAGAAAATAAATTATTTGCGATATATATTAAAGTGTTTTTACCTTTATATAGTCATTTGTTTTTAACAAGCGAGAATAGCTCAGGTGGTAGAGTACGACCTTGCCAAGGTCGGGGTCGCGGGTTCGAATCCCGTTTCTCGCTTTTTTTTTACCACCCGGGTGGTGGAACTGGTAGACACACAGGACTTAAAATCCTGTGATCTGTAAGATCGTACGGGTTCGAATCCCGTCCCGGGTATTCTTTCTACTCTCCTATTTTTTTATAATTGAAATAATTTGGAGATTCCTTTGTAATGCTTACACTATGTGGATGATTTTCTTTTAATCCAGAATTAGTAATTGTTACAAATTTTCCCATTTCCATTAGTTCTGGAATAGTAGAAACTCCACAATATCCCATTCCCGAACGCAATCCTCCACAAATCTGATAAAGAACATCTTTCATTTTTCCTTGATAAGGAACTTTTGCTTCTATTCCTTCTGGAACAGATTTTTCATTAAATTGAAAATAACGATCTCTACTTCCTCTTTTCATAGCATCTAATGACCCCATTCCTACATAAGTTTTGAATTTTCTCCCTTGAAAAATTATTTCTTCACCTGGAGCCTCATCAGTTCCTGCAAACAAGCTACCAATCATTACAGAACTTGCTCCAGCAGCAATAGCTTTAACTACATCTCCAGAATACCTAATTCCTCCATCCGAAATGACATTTACATTTCTTTTTTTTGCATATTCACAAACATCTTGTATAGCAGTTATTTGTGGCATTCCTACTCCAGCAATAACTCTTGTTGTACAAATAGATCCGGAACCAATTCCAACTTTTAAAATAGTAGAACCAGCGTCTATTAAATCTTTAGCTGCTTCCATAGTAACTATATTTCCAGCTATTAAAACTATTTCTGGAAAACAAGTTCTGATGGATTTTATCATTTTTAACACACTGAGAGTATGACCATGAGCTGAATCTATGGAAATAAGATCTACTCCTACTTTTACTAAAGAATCTACCCGATCCAAAGTATTTTTGTCTATTCCTACAGCTGCTCCCACACGCAAACGTCCTCTAGAATCTTTGCAAGCATTGGGATATTCTATTAAATTATCTATATCTCTGATAGTAATTAGACCCACCAGTTTTTTCAAATCATCTACAATAGGTAGTTTTTCTATTCTTTCTTTCAAAAGAATATTTTTTGCCTCTTCTAAAGTTATGTTTCTTTTAGAAGTAATTAATTTTTCTTTGGTCATTACATCTTCAACTAAAGAATCTAAATCCATACGATATTTAATATCTCTATTAGTTATAATCCCTACTAAAACATGATCGTCATCAATTACAGGAAGTCCTGATATATGATACTTTTTCATAAGATATTGTGCATCTCTAAGTGTTGATTTCCTAGATAAAGTAATAGGATCATCTATCATTCCGCTTTCACTCCTTTTTACCTTGTAAACCTCTTCCGATTGGTTTTTTATATTCATATTTTTATGAATAATTCCCATACCACCTTCTCTAGCTATAGATATAGCTAGAGAAGATTCTGTTACAGTATCCATAGCCGCGCTCAATATGGGTATGTTAAGAGTTATATCAAATGTTAAGGAAGTCTTAAGAGATACTTCTGACGGAAGAATAGAAGAAAAGGATGGAACAAGTAATACATCATCAAAAGTTAATGCTTCCTTTAAAATTTTTTTATTTAAAGACATAATCTTGATTGTTTTTTTTAAAATATATGTAATTTTAAATAGTTAAGTGATTTAGGATGATCTAATATTCTTATTTTCAAACTAAATAAAAAAGAATAAGTTGGCATTCAATATGTCATTTTTCATTTTTTTTCAAAAAAAATCAAATAATGATATATTTTTTCATTCCAAATTTTTATATAAATTTGTCCAGAATATGTTATAACTGAAATACTATTGATTATGATGAAAAAATTAAGAATTACTGTAACCACAATTTTTTTAGCAATATTTTTATTTACAAGTAGTTGTAATAACAAATCTAAAAACGAAAATAGCAATCCTACTACAACAGAAGAGGAAAAAACAGCTAATACGAATGATAATACAACAAATTCTGCTCCTACTACTCCTCCTTCTACATCATCTAGTGAGGAAGAAACCTCCAATTCGAATTCAAAAAATGAAGATTCCACATCTAATAACAATAAAGAAAAAGACAAGGTAACTTCTGAAGAGAACGAAAAAAATAATAAATAAAAAAAAAACCAAAAGAGAGGAAAAGCTCAAGTTTTTTTCTCTTTTGGTTTTGCCGTTACCTACTTTTTACTCTTGCTTTCTTACCTCGAAGAAATCTAAAATAATAAATTTTTGATTTACGTACTTTTCCTTTTTTATTTATTACAATGCTTTTTATACTAGGTTGATTGAAAATAAATATACGTTCTATTCCTATTTCTCCACTCATTTTGCGAACAGTGAAAGTTTTTGTTAGTCCTTTTCCTTGTCTCTTAATAACCACTCCTTTAAAAGATTGAATTCTTTTTTTTTCTCCTTCTTTAATTTCAAAAAAAACAGTGATAGTATCTCCAGAACCAAATGGAGGGAAATAATTCTTTTGAATATATTTTTCTTCTATATATTTCACAAAATTTTCCTTTGACATTACGTTATAAAATTAATTATTATTTTTCATTTCATATAGAATCTGTTTTGTCAAAAAATCCGTTCTTTTTTTTGAGTAGCTTTCTATATGTAACCGAAGAATATTTTCGGTATTAGATTTTCTCACATGGATCCATTCATTATTTAGCAAATAAATCTTGATTCCATCTTCAAGATCCATATTTTTTCCTTTATATTTATCTTTCATTCTTTCTATAATTTCTCCAATTTTTTGATTGGAAGATAATCTAATTTTCCTTTTAGACATAAAGTAATTAGGATATCTTTTTTTTAATTTAGTTAACGATATTCTGGAAAGTTTAGCGACATGAGTTAAAAATAAAGCAATACCTACCAATGCATCTCTTCCATAACGTAAATCGGGGTAAATAACCCCTCCGTTACCTTCTCCTCCAATAATAGCTTTAACTTCTTTCATTTTCTTCACAACATGTACTTCTCCTACAGAAGTAGAATAATAGGGAGCTCCTTTATTGGTAGATAAATCTTTTAATGCATGAGAAGAAGATGAAGTAGAAACGATAGGTCCTATTTTATTTCCCAATAAATAATCTGCAATTGATACCAAAGTATATTCCTCTCCAAAGAAGTCTCCATTTTCACAAATAAATACCACTCTATCCACATCTGGATCTACAGAGATTCCTAAATCTGCTCTCATTTGTGGTACTTTTTTGCAAATTTCTTTTAAATTTTTCTCAATGGGTTCAGGATTATGAGTAAAATCTCCATGAGGATCACAATACATTTTTATTACTTTTACTCCCAAACATTTTAAAAGAATAGGAACTGCTATTCCTCCAGTAGAATTAATTCCATCCACAACAATTTTAAATCTAGCTTCTTTAATAATCTCTTTATCTACCAACGGTAAAGAAAGAATAGTATCTATATGTTTATGAATATAATTCTTTTTATATCGATGAGTACCTAATTTATTAAAAGAAACAAAATGGAAATACTCTTTTTCCACTATATGAAATACTTTTTGAAAGTCTTCTTCAGATAAAAATTCTCCTTGGGAATTAAACATCTTTAATCCATTCCAATTTTTTGGATTATGACTGGCTGTTAACATTATACCTCCATCTGCTTTTTCATTCATAACGGCTATCCCAACAGTAGGGGTTGTAGATAAACCAATGTCAATAACATCTACTCCAAGACTTTGAAAAGTTATAACCAAAAATCGTTGAAAAATGGAAGATGTCATACGTCCATCTCTGCCTAATACTATTAAATACTTATTTTTATTCTTATATTTCCTTTTCATCCAGGAAACATATCCCGCTGAAAATTTGATAATCTCTAGAGGAGAAAAACCTTCCCCTTTTTTTCCTCCCAGTGTACCTCTTATTCCAGATGAAGATTTTACAAGTGTCAAAAATTAATTGGATTTTTCTATATAACAAAAATACAAAATTAATTCTTGAAAATTACTCAAATTTAATCACTTTAATAGGAGGTATTTTATTAATAATAAATAAAGAAGGAAAAAAAACGGAAAAAAAACATACTGATATAATAGATATATTAACAAATAAAAAGTAATTTATATTTAAATGAATGGGAACAACATTGACATAATATTGTGTTTGATTTAATGATATCAATTGGAATTTTTGTTGTAGTATTAAAAACAAAAAACTAATACTATTTCCTATTATTAACGGAGGTATTAAAATATGTATAATATAATATAAAAATATTTTCTGTATGATTCTATTTCTAGCTCCTAAAGTTTTTAAAATACCTATGGTTTTCATTCTTTCTAAAAGAAGTATTAGAGAAAATACAATTATATTAAATATTATAGCTATAATAACAATAAAAATAATAACAAAAATATTAACATTAAAAACATTTAACCATTCCATAATATCTTTATGATATTGATCATATATAGTTTTAACTAGGAATTTATCAGAATATTTATGATCTATTTCTTTCTTTATAGATTCTATTCTATTAGGATCAATAGAAAATGTAAAAATTTCAAATCCTTCTACAAAATCATGTTTCCATCCATTAACACTCTGTATATGTCTCATATCGCCAATCAGATAAACATCATCAAATTCAGGAATTCCTGTTTCGTATAAACCACATACATAAAATTTTTTATAAAAAACAGAAGGTTTTCCATTTTTAATGGAAATAAAACCTATTAAAATAGAGGATCCTTTATTTAATCTCAATAAAATAGAATTTTTTTTGGATAAAAAAATTCCATAACTGGAAAACAAATTTTTCTTTGATCCTGATACTAAAAAATTTTTAAAAAAAACAGGATTATGATCTTTGGATATTCCTTTGAAAACAAATCTATCTATATCTTGTATTCCTTTATTTGTAGTACAAATTATTACTTCTTTTTCAGAAAAAGGAGAAATACAACTAACGGAATTAAAAAGAAACAAATTCTTCTTTTCTAAAGAAAGAAAACAGGTTTTTTTTTTCGGATTACTTGTGACAATAATTGGACCTTGAATATTTAAAAATTTCTCGTTGATTACTTTTTTAAACCCAAAACCTATAGAAAAAGTTAAAATACTTATAATTACACTAAATACTATAGTGTGTTGTGTCACTAAAACTATAGTACGTAATACTTTCTTTTTTCTGCAATCTTTCCAAATTGTTTTTCTGGAAAAAAACCATTCAAAATTCAATAAACTTTCATTTAAAATGAAAAAAAATCCTCATCTTTCAAAGAATCATTATTATAGTTAAAATTGTTTTCATGTTTGTCATTTTCTTCATTAGGAAGATATTCTATAAAACAATTTTCTTTTTCCAAAACATTTTTTTGATAATCTTCCTTCCATATTGGATTGTTCTCTTCCTTAAATTCCTCAAAATTCATAAATTTTGCTTGATCACTTATAAATTTTAAACGAAACCGATCCAGACCTCCATTTCTATGTTTAGCTATAATTATTTCTGCTTGACCTATACAAGACTCTTTATCCTCTGTATCCCAAGTATTAAATCCATAATATTCAGGTCTATAAATGAATAAAACGATATCTGCATCTTGTTCAATTGCCCCGGATTCACGTAAATCAGATAGCAATGGTCTTTTATTTCCACCTCTTATTTCTACTGCTCTAGACAACTGTGATAAAGCTATTATAGGAATGTCTAACTCTTTAGAAAGAGATTTTAAACTACGAGAAATTATGGATATTTCTTGTTCTCGATTTCTTAATTTTGAACCAGGATCACTAATACCCATTAATTGCATATAATCTATCATAACCAATTTTACTCCATGTTGAGAAATTAAACGACGACATTTTGCCCGTAAACTGAATATAGATAAAGATGGAGTATCGTCTATAAAAAGTGGAGCGTTTTTTAACTTTTTAGTTTTGTAAAATAAACGTTTCCAATCTAAATCAGAAAGACTAGCACTTTTAAGTTTTTCAGATGAAATACCAGTTTCTGAGGAAATTAATCTAGTGATTAATTGAATAGAAGACATTTCCAATGAAAAAATGACCACAGGAACTTTTTGTTGAATAACAATATTTCTAACCATAGATAACATAAAAGTAGTTTTTCCCATTCCAGGTCTAGAAGCAAGTATTATCAAATCTGAATTTTGCCATCCAGAAGTAACTTTATCCAAGTTGTGAAATCCAGATGGAATTCCACTCAAACCTTCTTTATTCTTTTCTATTTCTTTTATCCTATCAATAGCTTTTCTTATAAGACATTGAGTTGTTTCATACTTTTTTGTTCTTAAATATTTTTGATTTATTTCAAAAAGCTTGGATTCTGCTTTATCTAAAAGCTCGAAAACATCTGTACTATCTTCATAACAATGTTCTATAATATTTGAAGATATGCTAATTAATTTTCTTAGAATAAATTTTTGTTGTACAATCCGACTATGATATTCTATGTGAGCAGATGAAATAACTTTCTGTGTTAATTCTATCAAATAGAACTCTCCACCTGATTTTTCAAGTTGTCCATTTTTACGAAGTTGATTAGATACAGTATAAATATCTACAGGTTTAGAATTCTGATATAATTGCTGTATTGAACGAAATATTTCTTGATGTTCCTTTTTATAAAAGACTTCTGGAACAAGTATATCTATAATCTCATCTAATCCCTTTTTATCAATCATAACAGAACCTATAATCGCCTCTTCTAAATCCAATGCTTGAGGAGGTATTTTTCCATTTTTAATTTTCATAAAATTATGATTATGACAAGGGGTCCAATCTTGCTCTTGGATTATATCACTCATTGTTTTCATGATATATTTTTTACATTTATAGATAAGAGCGAATTGAAAAAAATTATTTTTTTTCTAATCATTAAAAACCCCTATGGAAATATACTTATTTTTTCGAACTATGATAAGTTCTTCTGTATCAATACAAGATAATTCTTTATGGTATTTTATTATTTTTTTTTTTATAGTTCTATAAGCTTGTTCTGGACGAAAATGCGCCCCTCCTAAGGGTTCCTTTATCACATCATCTATAAGATTTAATTTATGCATATCTTCTGCTGTTAGTTTTAATGCATCTGCAGATTTTTCCTTATTTTTCCAATTACCCCAAAGTATCGTAGAACAACTCTCAGGAGATATCACAGAATACCATGAATTTTCCATCATAGAAACTTTATCTCCTACTCCTATCCCCAATGCCCCACCACTAGCTCCTTCTCCTATAATTAGAACAATAATAGGAACTTTCATACACATCATTTCATAAATATTTTTTCCAATAGCCTCTCCTTGACCTCTTTTTTCTGCTTCTATTCCAGGATAAGCTCCTGGAGTATCTATAAATGTTACAATAGGTTTACGGAATTTTTCCGCTAATTTCATAAGACGCAGTGCTTTTCGATATCCTTCTGGATTAGGCATTCCGAATCTTCTATATTGTCTATCTTTCGTATTTTTTCCTTTTTGCGTTCCTATAAACATAAAAGTCTGATCTTCAATTTTTCCAAACCCACCTATCATAGCCTTATCATCTCCAATATAACGATCTCCATGCAATTCAATAAAAGACTCTTTTTTTGTA
The DNA here is from genome assembly GCF_014251735.1 of Blattabacterium cuenoti. Taxonomy (NCBI): domain Bacteria; kingdom Pseudomonadati; phylum Bacteroidota; class Flavobacteriia; order Flavobacteriales; family Blattabacteriaceae; genus Blattabacterium; species Blattabacterium cuenoti. The sequence goes on from NZ_CP059197.1 coordinate 497,712, forward strand.
ATAGACAATATATAATCTAAAGCATAAGGTCTATTAGGATGACGAGATAGTTGCACTCTTTGCCAAGGAGTTAAGTGGCTATGTAGTTTTTTTATAGTTTTTTCTAACTTATGTTGTAATTGATTACAGACTTCTTTCATATCCACACCACTCTTTTTTTCTATCATTAAACAATTAATATATTGATCATGAATTTCTTGTATGGGTTTTTCAAAATCTAAATATTCCATAATTATATAAAAGACTGAATATATTCTCTATTCATAAAAGAGATATTTTCTACAGAAATTCCTTTTGGACAATCAATTTCACAAGCTTGAGTATTAGTACAATTTCCAAAACCCTCTTCATCCATTTTTTTGACCATATTCAACACACGTTTTTTTCTTTCAATCTTTCCTTGAGGTAACAGAGCAAATTGTGCTACTTTTGCAGAAACAAATAACATGGCAGACCTATTTTTACATGTAGCTACACAAGCCCCGCAACCAATGCATACAGCTGCATCAAAAGCTTGATCTGCGTTTTCTTTTGGAATAAGTATCATATTTCCATCCACTGTCTTTCCAAAAGTATTTACAGAAATAAAACCACCTGATGTAATAATTCTATCGAAAGAAGATCTATCTACAACAAGATCCTTAATAATAGGAAAAGATTTAGCTCTCCAAGGTTCTATGTATATCGTTTCTCCATTATTAAAATGACGCATATGAAGTTGACATGTTGTAATCAAGTCTTGAGGTCCATGGGCTCTACCATTAATATATAAAGAACACATACCACAAATTCCTTCACGACAGTCATGATCAAATGAAATAGGGAGTTCTTTTTTTTTAGATAAAATTTGATTATTTAATAAATCTAACATCTCTAAAAAAGAACAATCAGGTGAAACATCATAAACTTTATAAGTTTTAAAATCACCTTTCTCTTTACTATTTTTTTGTCTCCATACTTTTAATACAAAATTGAGTAATCCTTTCATAATAATTTTTTCTATTTATAAGAACGCGATTGCGGTTGAACAAAACTAAAAGTTAAGTCTTCTTTATGCATAACTTCTTCACTAACAGATTTTCCTTTTTGATATTCCCATATAGAAACATATTTATAATGAATATCATCACGAAGAGCTTCTCCTTCTTTTGTTTGAAATTCTTCTCTGAAATGACTACCACAAGATTCTTTTCTATCTAGAGCATCCATTGCTATGAGTTCTCCCAATTCTAAAAAATCGGCTACACGTCCTGCTTTTTCCAATTCTGAATTAAATCCATCTTCAATATTTCCAGGAACAAAAACATTTATCCAAAATTCTTCACGAAGTTCTTGTATCTTTTTGATAGCCTCAGATAACCCCTTCTCATTTCTACTCATTCCAACATATTGCCACATAATATTTCCAAGTTTTTTATGGAAAAAATCAACAGATTCTTTTCCATTGGAATAAAAAAATTTTTTAATTCTTTCTTTTACATTCTTCTCGGATTTATCAAATTCTTTATGTTTTGTAGATATGTTTTTTGTCATATGTATATATCTAGACAAATAATCTGCTATGGTATAAGGTAAAATAAAATAACCATCAGCTAAACCTTGCATTAAAGCAGAAGCTCCAAGACGATTAGCACCATGATCGGAAAAATTTGCTTCTCCTATTATATAACATCCTGGAATAGAAGACATCAAGTTGTAATCAACCCATATACCTCCCATAGTATAATGAACAGCTGGATAAATCTTCATAGGAGTTTTATAAGGATTTTTATTTGTAATTTTTTCATACATGTGAAACAAATTCCCATATTTAGACTCTATAGATTCTTCTCCCCATTTTATAATTTCCATGTCATTTGAATTTTTTATTCCAAGTTCATTTGCCTTTTCTATTCCATATTTTTCTATGGAAGAATAAAAATCCAAAAAAACCCCTTCTTTTGTTTCATTATTTTCTATTCCAAAACCATTGTCACAACGTTCTTTAGCAGCTCTAGATGCTACATCTCTTGGAACAAGATTTCCAAATGAAGGATAACGTCTTTCAAGATAATAATCTCTTTCTTCTTCTCTAAGATCTTCAGGATTTTTTTTCCCATTTCGTATAGAAATAGCATCTTCTATTTTTTTTGGAACCCATATACGCCCATCATTTCTCAATGACTCTGACATTAATGTTAATTTAGATTGATAGTTGCCATGTACAGGAATACAAGTTGGATGGATTTGAGTATAACAAGGATTAGCAAAAAATCCTCCTTTTTTATGAACTTTCCATATAGCACTAGCATTAGATCCCATAGCATTAGTAGATAAAAAAAACACATTTCCATAACCTCCTGAGGCAATAACGACCGCATGAGCCGCATGGCGCTCAATTTCTCCAGTAATTAGATTTCTAGCAATAATGCCCCTAGCTAAACCTTCTATTACTACTAAATCTAACATTTCATGACGATTGTACATTTTTATCCTTCCTTTTCCTATTTGTCTAGACATGGCTGAATAGCAAGCAAGCAAAAGCTGTTGTCCTGTTTGTCCTTTTGCATAAAAAGTTCTTGAAACTTTAGTTCCACCAAAAGATCTATTTTCAAGATATCCTGCATAATCCCGAGCAAACGGAACCCCTTGTGCTACACATTGATCAATAATGTTGGAAGATATTTCTGACAAACGATAAACATTAGCCTCACGAGATCTATAATCTCCTCCTTTAATAGTATCATAAAAAAGTTGATAAACAGAATCATTATCTCCCTTATAATTTTTAGAAGCATTAATACCACCTTGAGCGGCTACAGAATGTGCTCTTCTTGGGGAATCTTGATAACAAAAAACTTTTACTTGATATCCTAATTCAGCTAGAGTAGCAGATGCTGATCCACCAGAAAGCCCTGTCCCAATTACAATAATCTCCATATTAGATCTGTTGTTTGGAGAAACTAATTCTAAAACAGATTTATGATTGATCCATTTATGAGTCAAAGGACCACTTGGAATTTTTGAATTTAATTTCAAAGAGTTTTTAGTCATTGAGATATATTAATTACCATTGAAAAAGAACCAAATAGCGATAATAGAAAAACCAGAACAAATAAACAAAAAATAAAAAAAACTAAACTTTCGTATCCAAAATAATTTCTTTTTATTAGATAACCCCAACGATTGAAAAGAAGATTGAAATCCATGATTTAAATGAAATCCTAAAACTAAGAAAGAAAAAACATAGATGAATGTATATACAGGATTTTTAAACAAAGAAGTAACCAAAATATAATCTGAAGCATGAGAATATTTCATGGGAATCATGAAATTCATTAAATGCAAGACTAAAAAACACAAGATTAAAACTCCTGTATGAATCATTGTACGACTACTAAATGTCGATATAGGTTTTTTCATTGCATAATCCATGTCTCCTTTTGATTTTTTATTCTTTGAATGTAATCTAATTCCAAAAATAATATGAATAATAAAACCTAAAGCAAGAACATATTCTAGCATTTTTACAAGAATATTTTTTCTCATAAAAGAGACAGCATTATTAAACGCTTCTTCCCCAGAAAAAAGAAAAAGATTAACACTTAAATGTAATAACAAAAAAGACATAAGGAAAACTCCCGTAGTTGCCATAACTACTTTTCTTCCAATAGAAGATTGAATAAAATGGGACTGAATCACTGATCAAATGTGTGAATTTTTATCTATCGTAAAGATATTTATTTTTTTTTAAAAAATTCTCAATTTTTTATTTTTTTAAAGGCTTCAATTAATAAATCGACATCTTTTTTTTCATTAAAAATTCCAAAAGAAATTCTTATAGGCATCATTTTTTTTAATAAATGTTTGCTGGCTATAGAAAGAATTACATGAGATACTTTTTTTAAATTTCTTGAGTGACAAGAACTTCCCTTAGAAATAGCTATTCCCATTAGATCTAAATGAAAATATAATAAATGATCTTTTTTTGGATAAAAAATATTTAATATATTAGGGATACTCTTATCCATAGATTCTGATAATCCATTAAAAATAATGTCTGGAATGATTTTTTTCAATTCGGAGATACAATATGATTTTAAATCCTTAATTTTTTCTATATGATTAGTAAAATCACAATAGGATAAATGTAAAGCTTCCGATAGTCCTACTATTCCATAAATATTTTCCGTTCCTGAACGAATGCCGTATTCTTGATAACCACCTGTAATAAATGATTTTATATTTTTTATAATTTTTTCTCTAATAAAAACAAAACCTATTCCTTTTGGTCCATAAAACTTATGTGCACTAGCAGTAGCAAAATCAAAAGGCAATTGTCTCATATTAACAGGTAAATTTCCGATGATTTGAATAGTGTCCGAATGAAAATAAGCTTTGTATTCTTTACAAAGAAATCCAACTTTTTCTACATCTAATAAATTTCCAATTTCATTGTTAGCGTACATTAAACTTACAAGTATTTTATTTGGATAATTTTTTTTTAATATTTTTTCAAGATGATTTAAGTCAATAACTCCTTTATCCTGTATTTGAATAAATTCTACAAAAACTTTATTTTTATGGACTAAATCTATAATAGTTTGTAATACAGAGTCATGTTCCAGTTGAGAAGTTAAAATATATTTGACTTTTAAATCAATAACAGAAGATCTCAAAACTATGTTGTTAGCTTCAGTACCACTAGATGTAAAAATTATCTCAGATGGAGAAGCATTTATATTCCTTGCTATACGTATTCTTGATTCTTCTATTATAGAACGTGCTAGCCTTCCATAACTATGTTGTGTGGAAGAAGGGTTTCCAAATGAATATTTTAATGTATTTACCATGACTTTGATCACTTCGCTCCTTATAGGAGTAGTAGCTGCATTATCCAAGTATGCTCTTTTCATGACAGAATTAAGTTGCATCGTTAGTCACAAAAATAGAAAATTATATCATAATTTATTCAAATTCCGTTGATTAATCAAATATACAAGAAAATGTACTCGTCATTAATTTTGTATATTTATCCTTGCTTAAAGTCTTTTTTTTATAAAACTTCTACTTATTATTTTTTGTTTTAAAAATGTTATTAAAATGTCTATTTTATTTTTATTTAAATTGAGTAAATATGAAAATAAATGTTGGATTTTCGGTTCTCATGGGGTTTATAATTGGAATTATTACATGTTATTTATTTGGAAAAAAAACCATCTTGAAAAGATATATTCATTTATTAGAAAAAGCTAAAATTCAAGCAAAAAAAATTATAAAACATGCAGAAAAGGAAGGAGAATCTATAAAAAAAAAGAAAATGCTTCAAGCAAAAGAAAAATTCATAGAACTGAAATATAAACATGAGAAAGATGTTCGTATTAGAGAAAAAAAAATAACGGATATAGAAAATAAAACAAGAGAAAAAGAATCTAGATTATCTAAAGAAATTGAAATTTATTTTAAAAGAAACAATCGTCTAGAAAATCAAATACATGATTATGAAAAAAAATTCAAAATTCTTCAAAAAAAACAAGAAGAATTTAAAAACATGCAGATAAAACAAGTAGAGATACTCGAAAAAATATCCAATTATTCTTCTGAAGAAGCTAAAAATGAATTAATTGAAATTTTTAAAGGAGAAGCTAAAGTAAAAGCACAAACACATATACAAAATATTATAGAAGAATCTCAACTGACTGCAAAAATAGAAGCAAGAAAAATAGTTATTCAAGCTATTCAAAGAATTGGGACAGAACAAGCAGTTGAGAATGCAGTTTCCGTCTTCAATATAGAATCAGATGACGTAAAAGGTCGAATCATTGGACGAGAAGGAAGAAATATAAGAGCTCTGGAAAAAGCTACAGGAGTAGAAATCATTGTAGATGATACTCCAGAAGCTATTCTGTTATCTTGTTTTAATCCTATACGTAGAGAAGTAGCAAGGTTATCGCTTCATAAGTTAGTAATAGATGGACGCATACATCCAGCAAGAATTGAAGAAATCGTAGCAAAAACTGAAAAACAAATTGAAGAAGAAATAGTAGAAATAGGAAAAAAAAACATAATCGATTTAGGAATTCATGGAATACATCCAGAATTAATTAGGATGATAGGGAGGATGAAATATCGTTCTTCTTATGGACAAAATCTATTACAACATTCCAGAGAAGTTGCTCATTTAGCAGCAATATTAGCTTCCGAATTAGGATTAAATGCAAAATTAGCTAAGCGTGCAGGTTTATTACATGATATAGGTAAAGTTCCTGAAACAGAATCCGAGCTTCCTCATGCTATTTTAGGAATGCAATGGGCTGAAAAATATGGAGAAAATATGGAAGTTTGTAATGCCATAGGGTCTCATCATGATGAAATAGAAATGAAAGTTCTAATATCTCCTATTGTGCAAGTATCGGATTCCATTAGTGGAGCTCGTCCTGGAGTAAGAAAAAATTCTTTTGAGTCTTATTCTAAAAGATTAAAAAATCTGGAAGATATCGCTTTAAGTTTTGATGGGGTAAATAAGGCATTTGCTATACAGGCAGGTAGAGAACTACGAGTTTTAGTAGAAAGCGAAAAAATAGATGATAAGAAAGCTTTTCAGTTATCTTGTGATATAACAGAGAAAATAAAAAACGAAATGACTTATCCTGGTCAAATAAAAGTTACAGTGATCCGAGAAACCAGAGCTGTACAAATAGCTAGATAAAATCTAATATCAACTATGAAAGATTCTATTACTTCATTCATTGAAAAATATTTTCTTCATTTTAATGCTCTAACTTTATCAGAAGCAGCTAAAGCTTATAAACATCACATTAAAAATAATGGAAAAATGATGATGACATTGGCAGGCGCCATGAGTACTGCAGAATTGGGAAAAATATTAGCGGAAATGATCCGAAAAGATAAAGTTCATATTATTTCTTGTACTGGTGCTAATTTAGAAGAAGATATAACGAATTTAATAGCTCATTCACATTATAAGAAAATTTCTAATTATAGAGATTTAACTCCTGATGAAGAAAAAAATTTTTTAAAAAAAGGATTTAACCGCGTTACAGATACTTGTATTCCAGAAGATAAAGCTTTTAAATTGCTACAAAAACATATTTTCAATATCTGGAAAAGAGCTAAGGAAAAATCTGAACGATATTTTCCACATGAATATATTTATCAATTATTATTAGAAAATATTTTAGAACCATATTATGATATCAATTCAAAAGATAGTTGGGTTTTGGCTGCTGCCAAAAAAAATTTACCCATGGTTGTTCCAGGTTGGGAAGACAGCACAATAGGAAATATCTTCGCTTCATATTGCATGAAAAAATTATTTCCACCAGTTCTTGTAAAAAATGGAATCGAATATATGATGTACTTAGCTAAATGGTATAAAAAAGAATCTGTAAAAAGTAAAATAGGATTTTTTCAGATAGGTGGAGGAATATCCGGTGACTTCCCTATTTGTGTAGTCCCCATGCTTTCCCAAGATATTGGATGGAACCGGACTCCTTTCTGGGCGTATTTTTGCCAAATTTCTGATTCTACTACTAGTTATGGATCCTATTCTGGAGCTATTCCTAATGAAAAAATAACTTGGGGGAAATTAGATAAGGACACTCCTAAGTTTATTATTGAGTCGGATGCTACTATTGTGGCACCATTAATTTTTGCTTATATATTAAATATGTAAATAAGCAGATTTGTATAACTTTATTAAATAAAATACTTTAATCATGAATAATTTATATGATCTTGTTGTTATAGGATCTGGTCCAGGAGGTTACATTTCCGCTATTCGTGCAAGTCAACTAGGACTTCAAACGGCTATTATAGAGAAATATGAAGATTTAGGCGGAACATGTTTAAATGTAGGTTGTATTCCTTCCAAATCTCTTTTATATTCTTCTAAATATTTTTTATTGGCCAAAAATCATCATCATTCCCATGGAATTATTTATGAGAAATTATCTTTAGATTTCGAAAAAATGATGAAAAGGAAAAATGAGATTGTGAAAAAAACAAATGAAGGAATAAAATATCTCATGAAAAAAAATAATATTGATTTATATAAAGGTATAGCTTCATTTAAAAAAAATAATGTGATTTCTATCACAGATAGAAAAACGTTAAAAAATATACAAGAAATACAATTTAAATATTGTATCATAGCTACAGGTTCTAAACCACTAAGTCTTCCATTATCAAATTTTGATATACGAAAAAAAATTATTTCCTCTACAGAGGCTCTTTCTATGGATGAAATTCCAAAAAAATTAATAATAATTGGAGGAGGAATAATCGGATTAGAATTAGCTTCTGTTTACCATAGGTTAGGAAGTAAAGTCACTATTATTGAAACCATGAATAGGATAATTGCAAATATGGATCGTTCTTTAAGTCAAGAGATTCAAAAAATATTAGAAAAATCTGGAATTCAAATAGAAACTTCCTTACTAATCCAGAATATAGTTCCATTAGATTCTAAGAAAATTTCAGTTTATGTGAAAAATAAAAATAATGGAAAAAAAATGAAATATATAGGGGATTATTGTCTCATATCAATTGGAAGAAAACCTTATACGGAAAATCTTGGATTAGAAAATATAGGAATTCAAAAAAATCAAAAAGGTTTCATTTTAGTTAATGATTTTTTACAAAGTTCTGTAGAAAATATCTATGCTATAGGAGATGTGATAGGCGGAAAAATGTTAGCACATAAAGCAGAGGAAGAAGGTTTATATGTAGCAGAACATCTAGCTGGACAAAAACCAAATAAAATAAACTATAATTTAGTCCCATCTGTCCTATATACTGATCCTGAAGTATCTAGTATTGGATTGACAGAACAAGAAATCCAAGAAAAAGGAATAGAATATAATATCGGTTTATTTCCTATGAGAATACTGGGAATATCTCGTGCTAGTGGATCTACAGAAGGTTTCGTAAAAATACTATCTCATCAAAAAACAGATGAAATATTAGGAGTTCATATGATGTGCGATCATGCTTCCGATATGATAATGGAAGCTGCTGTAGCTATGGAATTTCGTGCATCTTCAGAAGATATCTATAGAATTTGTCACCCACATCCTACTTTCAGCGAGTCTTTTAAAGAAGCTGCATTGTTGAGTTTTGAAAATAAAGCCATACATATGTAATTACCACATTATAGGTTTTTTTCCAATTTTTTTCAAAAACTGATTAGTTTTAAAAAAATGTTTAGATCCTAAAAAACCAAAATTTGCAGAAATAGGAGATGGATGTGATGTTTTTAATATATAATGATTATTAAAATTAATTATAGAAGCTTTTTTTTTGGCTAACTCTCCCCACAATAAAAAAACAATATGCTTTTTTTCATCCGAAATTATTTGAATAATTTTATCCGTAAAAATCTCCCAACCTTTATTTCTATGAGATCCAGGAAGTCCTTTCCTTACCGTTAAGACAGAATTAAGTAATAAAACACCTTGGTTTGCCCAAAAAATTAACGAACCACTAATAGGAAATGATTTTTTTTGAAAACAATTATTCACTTCTATAAAAATATTCTTTAAAGAAGGAGGAATCGCAATTCCATTCGGAACAGAAAAGGATAACCCATCAGCTTGATTTTCTTTATAATAAGGATCTTGCCCTAGAATAACTACTTTTAGTTTGGAAAAAGAACAATAATTGAAAGAAGAAAAAATATTCTTTTTTTCTGGAAAACAAACATAATTTTTATATTCCATCCTAAGGAATTTTAATAATTTTTGAAAATAAGGCTTATCCCATTCCTCTTTGATGAAAAAAAACCAATCATCATTTATGTTCAGAAATTTTTTTATTAATATTTCTTTTTTCATAAGATCTAAAACTTATCATTTTTTTATTTTCTTCATCCCAAAGTTTATATTTTGCGCATTTTAAACTTCCTGAAAAGTTCATTTTCGTTACATATTTATCGAAAATAGGATTTTGATTATGACAGTCAGGTAAATAATAAAATGGAATACTAGGAGCTAAATGATGGATGTGATGGTATCCAATATTTCCTGTGAACCAATGAATTATTTTAGGTAATTTGTAAAAAGAACTACCTTTTATAGCGGCTAGACAGTAATCCCAATTAGTTTTCCATTCTTTATAATTAGGATTGTGTTGATGTTGAACATAAAAAACCCATATAGCTACAATAGAAAAAAAAACAATAGTTGGAAATTGAATAAGTAATAATCTAAAAAAACCAATAAAACTCCCTATAAAAATATAAAAAAATAAAATACAAAAATTGCTGATCCAAAGATTTACTTTTGCTTTTTCCCAACCTTTTATATGAATTAATGGTAATCTATTGTGTATAAAAATATAATAGATAGGTCCTAAAAAAAACATGACGATGAAGGATCGATACATTCTATACTTGATTTTTTTCCAAAAATTCAATTTTTGATATTCCCTAACAGTTAAAATAGTTATATCACCTATATCTCTAAAATCTAATTGAGAATTATGTGCATGATGATAATTATGTGATTTAGCCCAATATTTAAACGGAATTAAAGTAAAAAGGCTACAAATAAAACCTATGATATTATTAATTTTTTTTGAAGATGTAAATGATTGATGTCCACAATCATGTTGAATAATGAATATTCTAATTAAAAAAAAGGAATTTAATATAGATAATAAAACTGTTAGACACTTTGAATAATTGAAAATACAACAGACTATTGTTATCCAAATGAAAATAAAAGGAAGAAAAGTATTTAAAATTTGAATAAAAGCTTTCCAATTATTTGGATAATAAAGTTTTGCTATATTTTTCCAATTTTTAAATGCATTTTTAATTTCTAAATATTGAGGATTCATTGAAATGAAAAATTCTTTCAAAAAGAATCATGCAAAAAATTTTTCTTTTTAAGAAGATCTTCTTTAGACTCTGCATGACTATCATCGATAACACAACAATTTATTGGACAGATCGTTACACATTGTGGCTCATTGTAAAACCCTACACATTCTGTACATTTTTCTGCTACTATAAAATAAATATCCTTCTTTTTTGGTTTCTGAGGATATATTGGATCTATAAAAAAAGTTTCTGACTTTTTTTTCTTCCACAAAGAAGTTCCATCTGACATTCTCCATACTTGTCCTCCTTCATAAATTGCATGATTAGGACATTCAGATTCACATGCTCCACAATTTATACATTCTTCCGTTATTTTTATAGACATTGTAAATTAAATTTAATGTAGATTCTATAATACAATAATACAATGAATAATCTGATTCAGACTTTTGACAATTTGGGTTTTTTCCTTAGAGAATTTAAGAAATTTTATGCACATGAAAAATATATTTCTGGAAATATGAAAAAATTTTTTTTTCCATTTCAGAATCTTATAAAAAAAATTCCCATTGTCAATAGCTGGTTTAGAACAGAAGATTTATTAATCACTATTGAACAATGGGGGAATATACTCACAAAAGAAAAACTAGAATATTGGTTAAATAAGTATCCTCTTATTGATAAAAAGAATCAAATAAAAACTATTTTAGTTATTATGCCGGGAAATATTCCTATAGTAGGATTTCATGATTTTTTATGTGTTCTTTTATCAGGACATCGCATTTTAATAAAATTGTCCGAAGAAGATAATTTGTTACTTCCTTTTTTATGCAGAATAATCACTTATATCAATCCTCTATTAGAAAAAAAAATAAAAATTTCTAAAAACTTTTTTAAAGAAGAATATGATTCTGTTATAGCCAGTTGTAGTAATAATACCGCTCGTTATTTTGAATACTACTTTAGAAAATATCCTATGATACTTCGAAGAAGACGAACTTCCATAGCTATTCTACAAGGAAATGAAAGTAAAAAAGATTTAATTTCTTTAAATAAAGATATTTTAACTTATTCTGGAAGAGGATGTAGAAATGTAGGTAAGTTATTCATTCCTAAAAATTATAATCTTCATCTTCTCTTAGATCAAAATTTATCTTCCTATATAATGAAAAATTATAAGTATATTGATAATTACAATTATTATCTTTCCATATACACTCTAAATAATATAGTCATTAAAAGAAATCCTATGATGATTCTAATAGAAAGCAAAAATTATCATAGTCCAATATCAGTGGTATATTATGAATTTTATTCCAATTTAAAAAAATTAAAAAAACTGATACACAAAAATAGAAAACATTTACAATGCTTAGTATCAAGAAATATTTGTAAAAACGAAGTTGAGTTTGGAAAAACTCAATCCCCTAAATTGTGGGATTATTCAGATAACATTGATACAATTAAGTTCCTTATAGAAAAAAATTAAAATGGAATTTTAATAATAAGTCTATCCTTTTCTTCTATATACATATTTTTTATAACTCTTCCATCTATTACAGGGGCCATTAATCCATTTTGCAGAAAAAGATTACAAATAAATATTCTGGATTCATCCCAAATATTTTCTTTGATAAAACTCTCTAAGGTAATTTTCCCTCCTTCTACAATTAGAGATAAAATATTTTTCTTATATAGATAATTTAAGATATTTTTTATAATATCTTTATCAAAAGAAATCTGAACAAATTCTGTATTTTTCTGATTTTCTTTTTTCTTTTCAGTAAAAACAATTGTTTTTTTCGTCCCGTCCAAAATAAAATAAGAAGTAGATATACTCAATTTTCTATCCATAAAAATTCTAATCGGATCATATCCGAACCATTCTCTAACATCTAATTTTGGATTATCATTAAACACGGTTTTTCTTCCTACTAAAATACTATCTTCTTCAGATCTCCATTTATGACTCAATTGTCTAGAATAAATTCCACTAATCCATGAAGGTTTTTTTTTATCCATTTTCAATGAATCCATAAAACCATCATTACTTTGTGCCCATTTTAATATAACATAAGGTCTCTTTTTTTTATAAAAAGTAAAAAAACGTTTATTTAAAATGCGACACTGATCCTTTAAAACATTTTCTATCACTTCTATTCCATTTTCTCTCAATTTTTGTATCCCCAAACCGTTAACCTTATTACAAGGATCTTGTATTCCTATTACCACTCTAGGTATATTACTTTTAATGATCAAATCAACACAAGGAGGGGTCTTTCCAAAATGTGCACATGGTTCTAACGTTACATAAAGGGTCGAATCAATTAATAAAGATAGATTTTCAACCCTATTGATAGCATTTACCTCTGCATGATCCATTCCTATTTTATAGTGCCATCCTTCTGATAAAATCAAACCATTTCTTTCTATTAAACATCCTACCAGTGGATTAGGAGAAGTGAATCCTAATCCATTTTTTGCTAGTTGAATAGCCCTATACATAAAGATTTCTTTACGGTTCATTTATCACAAACCTATTTTAATGAATTCCATATTTTCCAAGATTCTTCTGCTTGAATACGCAACATTTCTAAACCATTTCTGATCGTAGATCCTTTTTCTTCACCTTTTTTTAAGAACAAAGTTTTAGATGGGTTATAAACCAAATCATATAGATAGTGTTGAGAAGAAATGAATTGATAAGGTAAAGGTGGACATGAATGTATATTTGGAAAAGTCCCTAATGGAGTGCAGTTTATAATAATTTTATAATCTTCTAAAAGATATTGGTTCACTTCTTCATAAACCAAAAAATCTTTATTTTTCATTCTAGAAACATATTTGTATGGAATTCCCATTTTTTTTAGAACAAAGGAAATTGATCTAGATACCCCACCTGTTCCAAGAATCAAAGCCTTTGGATTTTTATATGATAATTTATTTATGTCCTTTTTGAAAGAAAACTCAAAACCTAAAACATCTGTATTATAACCAATAAAATGTCTTTTTTCATTGATATTTACTACATTAACAGATCCAATAGATTTTGCTTCTGGCATAAGTTTATTTAAAAATGGAATAATGCTCTTCTTATATGGAATAGTAATATTGCATCCTTTCAAGAATGGATTTTTAAAAATGGATAAAATATCTTCTATTTTTGGAATATCAAATATTTCATAAGTCACTTCATGAATAAATTCTTTTTTAAATTTTCTCATGAAATAGTCTTTTGAAAAAGAATAACTGATTCCTCTTCCTACCAATCCAAAAATGCGTTTGTAGTTTTTTTTACAGCTAGAATTTGTCATAGAATAAAGATGCATCTATATTTATTATTCCTCTTTCTTTAATCGCATACGTTCTCTATATCTAGCTCGTAAAATTTCATTTCTTCTACCTTCAGAAGGTTTGATATATTGTTGTTTTTCTCTAAATTCCTTTAAAATACGCGTTTTATCAAATTTTTTCTTGCATTTCTTCAAGGCTTTATCAATAGATTCTCCCTCTCTAACTGTTGTAATTAATACCATAAAAAAAAAATAATGTAATCATGTGGACACTATCGGATTTGAACCGACGACCTCTACTCTGTCAAAGTAGCGCTCTAAACCAACTGAGCTAAATGTCCATTTTTCAGGACAAAATTAAATATTTTTATTATTATTTATGCCAAAATCATTATCACATTATTATTTTAATGCAAGATATAATTTAAAAAAAATGTCACATAATGTATTAGAAAAATCTATAGAATATTTAAAGGGATTCAGTTTAAAAAAAACACGTTTATTTAATATAGAATTACAAATTCATACATATGAAGATTTACTTTTTTTTTATCCTAGAAAATATGTCCATTATTTTATATTAAATAATATATCAGAATTAACAAAAAAAAAAAATCCGACCGACAATACACTTATACAAATAACAGGAAAAATTACCCATTTAGAAGAAATAAACTATCAAAATAAAAAAGGAAAAATATTAGTAGCACGTTTAGAAGATGAAACAGGATATGTAGAATTAGTCTGGTTCAAGACAATCAATTTTTTTAGAAAAATCATCAAAAAAAACATGACAATAACAGTGCACGGGAGTGTAAAATATTTTCAAAGAAAAATTCAAATCATTCATCCAGATATTCAAAAATTTCAATTTTCAGAAAACAATTACTCTATATATCCGATATATTCCATCCCTAAAAAACTTAGAGAAAATGGAATAAATAATTCTTTCATGATAGAAATTTTGAAGAATCTAATAGAAGAATCAAAAAATGATATAGAAGAAATATTTCTTCAGGATATTATGAAAAAAGAATTAATGCAAAGGAAAGAAGCATTAATTCAAATACATTTTCCAAAATCTTTAGAAAAATTATTTCAAGCAAAACAACGTTTAAAATTCGAAGAATTATTTTTTTTAAAATTATTCCTTTTATCCAAAAAAAACATAAATGCATGTTATTCATCCAACAGTTATCCATTTCTAAGATTAGGAAAAAATTTTTACAACTTCTACAAGTATTGTTTACCATTTTCTTTAACAGAGGAACAAAAAAGAGTATTCAAAGAAATACGTAGTGATTTAAAAAAACCTATCCAAATGAACCGATTATTACAAGGTGATGTAGGGTGTGGAAAAACCATAATAGCTGTGTTATCCATGCTTCTTGCTTTAGATAATGGGTTTCAATCTTGTTTAATGGTTCCTACTGAGGTTTTAGCAATACAACATTATTCTTCTATAAAGAAAATGTTTTCTGAAATTGGAATTCAAATAGCTTTATTAACTAGTTCCACCCCTATTCAAATGCGAAAACGTATATATCATGATGTTTTTATAGGAAAAATATCCATTCTTATAGGCACACACACTTTGATTCAAGATACAGTCCATTTTAAAAATCTCGGATTAGCTATAATTGATGAGCAACAGCGTTTTGGAGTGGAACAGAGAGCTAAGATTTTGGAGAAAAACAACAAACGACCTCACATATTAATTATGACGGCCACTCCCATTCCTAGAACTTTAGCCATGACCCTTTATAATGACTTAAAGATATCCATCATAAAGGAATTACCCATGGATAGAAAACCTATTACAACTGTTCACTTTCGCAATAAACATAGATCTAAAGTCCTTGAAATTATAAGAAGTCAGATTCAAAAAGGAAGACAAATATACATTATTTATCCTACTATAGAAAAATTCAAAAAAAATGAATCTAAAAATTTAATGAAAGGTTATCAATTTATAAAAGAAAACTTCCCAAAGTTAGAAGATCGAATTGGAATTCTACATGGTAGAATGAATTATCAAGAAAAAAATATTCAAATGAATCGATTTTTACATGGAGAAACTAAAATTCTTGTCTCTACTACTGTTATAGAAGTAGGAGTAGATGTTCCTAATGCTTCAGTTATTTTAATAGAAAATGCAGATTGCTTTGGTTTATCTCAATTGCATCAATTAAGAGGAAGGGTCGGTAGAGGTCCACATCAAAGTTATTGTATTCTTATGACTAATGATAAAATTAGTGTAGAAAGCCACTTTAGAATGAAAATTATGTGCGAAACTAAAGATGGTTTAGAAATAGCGAAAAAAGATCTTAAATTAAGAGGAAGTGGAGATTTAATAGGAACTAAACAAAGCGGAAATGCTTATTTTCGAATTGCAAATCTACTTGAAGATTACAAATTAATAAAAGAAGTCATTCCTATTGCTAAAAAATTTTTTAGTAAAAATCCTAATTTTCTATTAAATCATAGAACCACTCAAAATCATTTCTATAAATACTACAAATCTTTTTGGGGTAAAATAAGCTAAAAATAAAAAATATGGATTATACATCATCACTTAATAGTTCCCAACGTAAAATTATAGAAACAATTCATGGTCCTGTTCTAGTAATTGCTGGAGCTGGATCCGGAAAAACCCGTGTTATCACACATCGTATAGTACACATGATCAATAATATAGGAATAAATCCATCTAGAATATTAGCTTTAACTTTTACTAATAAAGCAGCTAAGGAAATGAAAATTCGCATTTCAAATATGTTGAATCAAACGGATTTGAATCAGATATCCCTAGGGACTTTTCATTCTATATTTTCAGGTATCTTGCGAAAAGAATCTCATTGGCTTGGTTACAAATCAAATTACACTATTTACAATCAAAGAGACTCAGAAAATGTGATAAAAAAAATATTAGATGACTTCAATTTTAAAACATCTCTCAGCCCTACAAAAATTAGAAGAAAAATATCTGAATATAAAAATAACTTGAAATCCATAAACAATGAAAAATCATATCATGATATAAAAAAAATATATGAATATTATGTAAAACGTTGTTTTAAATCAGAAGCTTTAGATTTTGATGACATATTACTTCACACAAATTATTTATTTTTTCATTTTCCTAAAATACTACATAAATACCAAGAAAAATTCCAATATATATTAATCGATGAATATCAGGATACCAATTTTTCTCAAAATACAATCATTAAAAATTTATCTTCAAAACATAGAAATGTTTTTGCCGTAGGTGATGATGCTCAAAGTATATATGCTTTTCGTGGTGCGAATATCTCAAATATTTTAAATTTTCATACGGATTACAATGAAGCAAAAATTTTCCGTCTTGAACAAAATTATCGTTCTACAAATCACATAGTGCAGGCCTCTAATAAGATTATTTCTTTTAATAAAAATCAAATCTTTAAAAAAATTTGGACAAATAACGAAAAAGGAGATAAGGTCAAAATATATGGAGCTCATTCTGAAAAGGAAGAAGCGCAATACATTGCTTCTTACATAGATTTCACAAAGAAAAATACACAATTTAAAAATTTTGCTATTCTCTATAGAACAAACACACAATCAAATATCTTAGAACAGGCTCTAAAAGAAAAAAAAATACCATACAAAATATACGGATCCATATCCTTTTACAAACGTAAAGGGATTCTAGATTTTTTAGCTTTTTTAAAAATCATCACTAATCCCAACGAAGAAGAATCCTTATTACGTATAATAAAAAAAATAGTAAATAAAAAAGCTATTAAATTCATATTAAATTTATCTAAAAATGAGAATAAAACTCTTTATAATATTTTAAAAAATCTGATAAATTATTATCATTTCCTAAGAATTAATAAAAAAACAAAAGAAAAATTAGAAAATTTTATTTTAACAATAGAAAAATTTCGTTTAGAATTAAACAATAAAAACACCTATCCAATAGCAAAAAAAATAGCAAATTTTTTCTTAGAAGAAGATAAAAAAAATTATTATCATGCTGATGATTTTCAATATATATTAGAGAATATATTTCTATATCTTAAAGAACAAAAAATATTAAATAAAAATGGAGATATGAGTTTATCTGGATTTTTGCGATATTTTTCTTTAAAAGAAGGAACAGATGAGAAAAATGAAGAAAATCAGGTATCATTAATGACTATACATTTATCTAAAGGTTTAGAATTTTCCGTGGTTTTTATTGCAGGATTAGAAGAAAACTTATTTCCATCAAAATCTAGTTTAGAAAATCAATTGAAACTTGAAGAAGAACGCCGTCTATTCTATGTAGCAATAACAAGAGCTCAAAAAAAAGCTATATTAACATATGCAAAATATCGTTTTTTATGGGGAAAAAAAATCAGGACGGTTCCTAGTCGTTTTATTCAGGAAATAAGCGAAAAATTTATTGATAGAGAACATGGAATAATATTTAATAATCTAAATAAAGATAATCCGATATCTATTATATCGGATGAAAAAAAAACATTATCCATGTTAAAAAAAGGAGTGAAAGTATTTCATAAAAATTTTGGAATTGGAATGATACTAGACATTCAAAATGAAATAGCTATAATTAAATTTCAACAATTAGGAATAAAAAAAATTTTACTAAAATTAGCTAAACTTGTTATTTATTCCTAATCATTATCATTAAATCTCTTTTTATGGAAGATAAAAAGATGAAACTAAATTTTAGTCTACAAAAATTAATTTTTTTTGTAGCTATTCTTTTATTTTTCATTAAGTTAATTACTTGGTATATTACTTCTTCTCTTTCTATATTTAGTGACGCTATGGAAAGTATAACCAATATTATTAGTGGATTTATAGGCTTGTATAGCCTGTATATCTCCTCTTTACCCAAAGATCACAACCATCCATATGGTCATGGTAAAATAGAATTTATATCAACAGCTATAGAAGGATTCTTAATTTTTTTTGTAGGAATGGCTATTTGTATAAAAACTTTTATACATCTAAAACATCATGATCCTATTCTATTCAAATTAGATTATGGAATTCCTCTGATGTCATTCACCGCTATTGTTAATTATGGTTTAGGTTTTATCGCCTGTAAAATAGGAAATCAAAATGGAGCTTTAACGTTAATAGCTAGTGGGAAACATCTTCAAACAGATACTTATTCTACTTTTGGAATAGTGATAGGATTAATATTGTTAAATATCACAAAATGGATATGGATAGATCCTATTATTTCTATTATTTTTTCCTCTGTAATTTTATATACAGGATTAAAATTGTTAAGATATGCTACAGCTGGTATCATGGATGAATCGGATAAAGAACTTTTAAAAAAGTTATCTTTTTATATAAATGCAAAAAGAGACATTCATTGGATTGACCTTCACCATTTAAAAATTATTAAATATGGAAGTGCTTTACATGTTGATTGTCATTTAACTGTTCCATGGTTTTTTAATGTCAAAGAATCCAATAATGAAGTCCGAAAGTTGACAAATTTAACAAAAGACAAATTTGGACATAAAGTAGAATTATCTGTACATGTAGATGCATGCACAGATAATCATTGTATATCCTGTTTCAACACTTTCTGTAAGGTAAGAAAAAATTTTTTACATAAAACTTCTTATTTCCACAATAAACCTTAGAAGTAGAAAAGATCTTATTTTTATAAACAAAAAATCAATATGGAATATAATACTAATCGTTTCAAATTGGTTATCCCAGAATATGGTAGAAATATCCATAAGATGATTGCTTATGCAATACAAATAAAAAATAGGAAAAAACGTAATCGTTGCGCTTGGAGCATCATTAAATTAATGACGGATTCCAATCCTAAATTGAATAATCCATATTTTCAACATAAACTATGGAATCAATTATTTATTATGTCTAAATATCAATTAGATATTGATCCTCCTTTTCCAAAACCACATCCAGAAAAGATAAAAATTTTTTTTTATAAGAAAGTGGAATATCCTGAATATTTAACTGATTTCCGGTATTATGGAAAAATCATTAGAAATATGATACATGTAGCAATACATTGTAAGAATAGACAAAAAAAAGAAGGGTTATTTTATGCTATAGCAAATACTATGAAGAAAAATTATTTGAGATGGAATAAAAACCTTGTAGAAGATGATATTATCTTTAAAGATTTAAAAGAGCTTTCAAAAGGAAAAATATGTTTAATGAATAATACCGATCCGTTATTACAATGCTCCCATCTTTTAAATCCAAAAAGAAAAAAAAACTATATGAGAAAAAAGAAAATAGGATGAATTATGGCTACTTTTAAGATAGAAGGAGGATATCCTCTAAAAGGAGAAATTAAACCACAAGGAGCAAAAAATGAAGCTTTGCAAGTTTTGTGTGCCGTTTTGCTAACCTCCGATAAATTGAGAATAAAAAATATTCCAGAAATAGGAGATGTCAAATGTTTGATGCAAATACTTCAACACTTAGGAGTTTTAGTAAAAAAAAATGATATTGGAGATTTTACTTTTCAAGCTAAAAATATTTGTCTAGAATATTTGAATACGAAAAAATTTCGTGAATATGGAAAATGTATTAGAGGCTCTGTTATGATTGCAGGACCTTTGCTGGCTAGATTTGGAAAAGTTTGGATGCCCACACCAGGAGGAGATAGAATTGGTCGTAGACGTTTAGATGCTCATCTAAGAGGTTTTGAATCTTTAGGAAGTCATATAGATTATAATAGAGAAAATCAGTATTTCTATCTTACATCTAAATATTTAAAAGGAAAATTTGTTCTTCTAGAAGAAGCCTCTATAACAGCTACAGCTAATATTATCATGGCTGCGTCTTTAGCTAAAGGAAAAACAACTATTTATAATGCAGCTTGTGAACCTTATATTCAACAATTATGTAGACTATTAAATAGAATGGGAGCAAAAATAAAAGGGATAGGTTCTAATTTAATCAATGTTACCGGAGTTACAGAATTGGGAGGGTGTACCCATACTATTTTACCTGATATGGTAGAAATAGGAAGTTGGATCGGTTTAGCAGCTATTACTAGTTCTGAAATAAAAATTCGGAATGTTAGTTGGAAAAACTTAGGAATCATTCCGAACATATTCCAAAAAATGGGAATTTTATTAGAAAAGAAAAACGATGATATTTATATTCCATCTCAAAAATCATACCAGATAAAAAAGTTATTAAATAATGCTATATTAACAATTTCTGACGCTCCATGGCCAGGTTTAACTCCAGATTTACTAAGTATTTTAACTGTAGTAGCTACTCAAGCTAAAGGAAGTGTCTTAATACATCAAAAAATGTTCGAAAGCCGATTATTTTTTGTAGATAAATTAATTGAAATGGGAGCACAAATAATATTATGTGATCCACATAGAGCAACCGTTATTGGTTTGAATCATCAATCTTATTTACGAGGTTCTCTATTAAACTCTCCAGATATACGGGCTGGAATATCTCTTCTTATCGCTGCACTTTCTGCTAAAGGAACTAGTAGAATAAAAAATATAGAACAAATAGACCGAGGATATGAAAATATTGATCAAAGATTACGTCTTTTAGGGGCGAACATTGTAAGGATTGAATAATCTTTTTTTTCTCCAATCATAGGGATCTATAGGGTTATTTTTTTTCCATATTCCAATTTTTTGTTTTCTTGCTTGAGATTCAATTCTTTTATATGGAACATTTTTAGAAAATTTCCAAACCCAAGCTAATCCAGACTCTAGAATATCCTTTCCTAAATCTTTGTTTTTCTCATAAAATACCAATCCAACAATACGATTATATTTGTCTATTTTGATATTCTTGATTAAAACTGTTTGATTTAGAATTTTTTTTGTTAAAAAGTTTTTTGCTTCTCTTCCATAAGATTGATTTTTTTCTGGACAATCTATATCCGCAATTCTTATTCTATATTCTTCCATTTTTTTCGTTTCAATTCTGAAAGTATCTCCATCATAAATTTTCATCACTTTTCCCGTAATTGAAGATATGATGAACAATGAAATAATAAGAAAAAACTGAACAATAAACACTATATTTTTAAAATTTGTATAAATTCAATCAATTAAGAAAAAAACCTACATAATGTAGAAAACAAATAATTTACATAATAATTCACAAAATCAACTAACTTTATAATTGGATGAAAAGATCGAAAATAATAATGAAAAAATACTATGGAAAAAGAAAAATTCGAATATATCACTAAAGAGGGATTAAAAAAACTACAACAAGAAATAGAAAGATTAGAAAACATTGAAAGACCAAAAATATCAATGCAAATAGCAGAAGCAAGAGACAAAGGAGATCTTTCAGAAAATGCAGAATATGATGCTATAAAAGAAGCACAAGGATTTTTAGAAATGAACATAGCCAAATTAAAAAAAAAACTATCTAATGCAAGAATTATCGATGGATCACAAATAAATAGAACCAGAGTTTCTATTCTATCTACAGTCAGGGTAAAAAATTTAACATATGGAGGAGAACAAATATATACCTTAGTTCCAGAAGGAGAAGCAGATTTAAAATCTGGTAAAATTTCTATAAATACTCCTATATCTACAGGATTACTCGGGAAACAAGTAGGACAAATTGCTCATATTAAATTACCTAATAAAATGATACTTGATTACGAAATTTTAGAAATTGCATTTAGTGAATGAATCGGAAAAATATATTTACACATATAATAAAAAACGAAGTCCCTGCTTATAAAGTTGCAGAAAATTCTGAACATCTGGCTTTTTTAGATATTTATCCCATAAAAATTGGTCATACCTTAGTGATCCCAAAAAAAAATAATATAGAAAAAATTTTTTCTCTCACAGAAAAAGATTTTTTATCTATCATGTCTTTTACTAGAAAAGTAGCTATAGGCATTGAAAAAATAATCCCTTGTAATCGTGTTGGCATATTTGTAATGGGTTTTGAAATTCCCCATGTTCATATCCATTTAATCCCTATGGATAAAGAAAGTGATGGGGATTTTTCTAAGGAAAGAATATCTTTATCTGCAAATCATTTCAAGGTTTTATCAGAACAAATTAAAAAATCTATCGATTTGTAAATTAACATCCTCATATTCTATTTATTCCAATGAAATAGAATTTTTAAACCTTTTATTGTATGCAACTTATCTTTAAGATGAATTTTTTTAGTTAAAGGAGTATAAATATGAGAAAGTCCTCCTGTCGCTATAACAAAACAGTTTGTTTTTAATTCTTTATTAATCCGGTTAATGAGTCCTTCTACCATACTGATATATCCATAAATAATTCCACTTTGGATACATGTTTCAGTATACTGTCCTAATATACTAGGAGGTTTTTTTAATTCTATTTGCGATAGTTGAGCTGTATTACCTATCAATGCGGATAAAGAACTATTGACTCCTGGAGCAATAATAACTCCTTGAAGAGTTCCGTATTTATCTATGCATGTTAAACTTAAAGCCGTTCCAAAATCTACTACTAGAGTATTTTTTTTATTATGATATAATGTATATGCAGCTATAGCATTAGCATATAAATCTGTTCCTAATTGATGAGAATAATGTTTTATTGGAGAGGCGGAATATCTATCTACTATTATCGGTTTTATTTTATGAATTTCATATAAAGATTGTTCTACAATGTTTGTAAGAGGGGGGACAACGGATCCAATCACAATATTTTGTATTAATTTAGACAGGATTCCATATTGTTGGTAAATATTCCTAAATAATAAAATATATTCATCCAATGATCTATGTGGATTACTGTTAATAATCCATGAACAATCACATTTTAAATTATAATTATTATTAAATAGTCCAAAACGAAGACTTGAATTTCCAATATTTATAGTTAACAGCATTATTAACTTCATTTTTGAATAATAAAAAACGTAATTTTCATAATAAATAACTATATTTTTATTTAATATAAGAATATGTTCATATATTTTCATAATAAAAAAAATATCTATTATAAAACAAAAGGAAATGGAATATCCATGGTTTTTTTACATGGATTTATGGAAAGTTTAGAAATTTGGAATTATATATATGATATTTTTTCCAAGAAATATAAAGTCCTTTCAATTGATTTACCTGGTCATGGAAAAAGTTTTCTAGAAGCAAAAAATTTTTCCAATACCACTACCACAATGGAAGAAGTGGCTGATACTATTAAATTTATTTTACAAAAAGAGAATATAGAAAAAGCAGTTTTTATAGGTCATTCTATGGGAGGATATATAGCTTTAGCGCTTGCAGAAGAATATCCAGAAATATTTTTAGGTTTATGTTTACTTCATTCTACCGCAGAATCAGATACAAAAGAAAAAAAAAATAATCGTATTCGATCCATAAGATTCGCAATAGATAATTATCCATTATTTGTATCTACTAGTATTAAGACATTATTCAATCCTAATAAATTAAGTTCTTTACAAAAAGAACTAAAATTTTTAAAAAAAATAGCTATTTCAACTCCTGTTCACAGTGTAATATCTTTTTTGCGTGGAATGTCTATTCGTAGAGATAGAAGATTTTTATTAAAAAAAACTAAATTTCCAAAATTATATGTGGTCGGAGTATATGATTTAATACTTCCTGCAAAAAAACTTCGTGAAGAAGCAAAAATTGGATATAACAGTTATTGTGTTGATATCCAAACTGGTCACATGGGGGTAATAGAAAATCCTCAAGAAATAGTAAAAGTATTAGAAAGTTTCATGAAAATTGTAAAAAATAATGAATGAAAAAAAAGAATTACGAAGAAAATATCTTTTTTACAGAAAATCACTTACTAAAAAAGAAGTCTTGAGAAGTAGTTATGATATATTTATTCAATTCAAAAAACTTTTCTTGATATGGAATAAAACATATTATCATATTTTTTTGCCTATACAGAAATATAACGAAATCAATACATTCCTCATTACTAACTTTCTTTTTCAAAAAGGGAAATATATAACAGTTCCTTACTCCAATTTTCATCGTATATCCATAGATAATTGTCTTATTGATAGAAAAACTATCTTAAAGAATAACAAATATGGAATTCCTGAACCTGTACAAAAACATATTATTTCTCCTTCCTTTATTGAAGTGATATTTGTCCCTTTATTAGTTTTTGATTTAAAAGGATATCGTATTGGTTATGGAAAAGGATTTTATGATAGATTTCTTACACTATGCAAAAAAAATGTTCTAAAAATCGGATTGAGTTTTTTTAACCCCATAGATAGTATTCCATCAATACATAAAAATGATCTTATGATCGATATAGGAATTACTAGAAATAAAATATTTTTCCTTAAAAATTTTTTAAGAAAAAAAAACTTTAAAAATATCCCAAATAATAACCATAACCATCATCAAACTAATTATTAGAAATCCAATAATAGTGCAACGTTCAAAAATTCTTTCATTTATTCTTTTTTTAGTTATCATTTCTATCAGAATAAATAAGATATAACCTCCATCTAATGACGGAACAGGAAATAGATTTAAGAAAGCTAACCATATGGATAAAGTGGCAGTTAAAGTCCAAAAAATCCACCAATTCCATTGAGAAGGAAATTCTTTAGCCAAAGAAAAAAAACTCCCCACCTGTTTATAAGCTTTAGTTTCTATATGAAAAACGTTTTTCAAAAAAAATATTTGATTTTTTAAAACATCCCAAGTTCTTTTTGCTCCATAAAGAAAACTTTCAATTATGGAATAATTTTTTTTTTCGAATAAAAAAATATTATCCATTTCCATAAAATTTTTGAGAGAAACTCCTAAGATTCCTTTTTGATCTAAAAAAACTTCTTTTTGAAGTAGTCTACCATTTCTGTTAATAGAAATCAAAATAGTTTGGTTCTTATATTTTGATAACATATCTTTTAATTGATCGGAAAATAAAAGAAACTCTGAATTAATCGCTAAAATTTCATCATTATTTTTTAGTCCAGATTTATAAGCTTCTGAATTTTTTACTACGTAATTTATAATGGGGGGTACACGAGGCTTTATAAAAAAGCTGAATTCTTTTCTATCAAAAAAAAATCTTTTTTTATCATCATTTAATGATAAATGGATAACTTTTCCCATGCGATCTATAGTAATGGAATTACCTAAAATAATGGCTTTAGGAATATCATTAAAATAAGGGATATATTTTCCGTTGACAAGTAGAATATTGTCTCCATTTATTAAACCTATTTTTTTCCCTAAATAATCTACCTCAATTCCATATTTAACATTTTTTGTAGGAAGATATGTGTCTCCATATTTAAATAGCAAAAAAGAAAAAATAATAATAGAAAATAACACATTTGAAATAATTCCTCCGGATACAATCAATAGTCTTTTTGTTGCAGATTTTGAACGAAATTCCCAATCTTTTGCAGAAGAAGAATCTATCTCTTCATTTCTCATCATTCCAGATATTTTAACATATCCTCCTAATGGGATCCAACCTATTCCATAAATAGTTTGTCCTATTTTTTTTTTGAAAATAGAAAACCAAGGATCAAAAAACAAAAAAAATCTCTCTACACGTACTTTAAATGTTTTAGATAATAAAAAATGACCTAATTCATGAATAAGAATCAATATAGATATACTTAGTAGTAACTGTATGGATCTAACAAAAATAGACGTCATAAGTTATAACATATTTTTGAAGATAAATTTAAACCTTTATTTCATTTTTTTCTATCGATAAAAAGTAATTTTATTTGTTTTATAAAAAACAACATAAAAATATTCTTTCATTAAAGAAAGTATATTTAACGAAGAATATAATTTTAAATACATATAAATTTGAACTTATCTAATCTTAAAAAAGGAGAAAAAGGGATTATAAAGGGATATAAAAATGAAGATTTTCCTATCAAGTTGTTAGAATTAGGTGTTTTACCTGGTGTGAAATTTGAAATACTTTTTGTTTCTATTTTTTATGATCCACTATGTATTATTTATGATCAATCTTGTTTAGCTTTACGTAAGAAAGAAGCGGAAAATATTCTCATAGAACCTATTATTTAGCAATAATAATAATGCGACAAAGAATAATTAAATTAGCTCTTATTGGAAATCCAAATGTCGGAAAAACTTCTTTGTTTAATCAACTAACTGGACTAAACCAAAAAGTTGGAAATTATTTAGGAGTCACAGTAGATAAAAAAATCGGATTTTTTTATTATAAAAATATACACTATCAGATAATAGATCTTCCAGGAACCTATAGCATATATCCATCATCTGAAGATGAGGAAATAGTTTGTAAACTACTAAACAATATAGATGATATTGATTATCCAGATAAAATTATGGTTGTAGCTGACTCCTCGAATATTAAAAAAAGTCTTTTATTATTCAGACAGATACAAGATTTAGGTTTTCCTGTTCTCTTTATCTTGAATATGCTTGATGAAGCAAAAAAAAAGGGAGTTTTCATTGATCTAGAAAAACTTAAAAAACTTCTTATAACTGAAATCGTCTTAATCGATGCAAGAAAAGGAATAGGAATAGAGAATGTCAAACATACAATCAGTAGTCTGAACAATAAAAAAAATAAATTATCCTTCTTCTTTAATCCAGGATTATCTCATTCCATCGCTATTCAAGATGTCAAGGATGGTTATCATGTGAACTCTTATAGAGCTTGGTCTTATTTAGCAAATAATAAAAAATTCTTAAAAGATGATGGACTTTTGAATAAAATTAAGAAAAAACATAATATCATTTCTAAAAAATTACAAATCATAGAAACATTAGATAGATATGAAGAAATAGGAAAAATTTTTTCTAAAACAGTTTCTAAATTTATTTCAGATCAGAAAAAAAATTCTTTAGATTTTTCTAAAAAGATAGATAATTATTTATTATTACATCCTTTTTGGGGTTATTTCATTTTCTTTTTCTTGTTGTTTATTATATTTCAAAGTGTCTTTTTTTGGGCAGAAACTCCTAAAAAAATTATAGAATTTTTTTTTTCCATTCTTCAAAAAAAACTAGAAAATATTTATCCAGGTCCCATCAACAATTTTTTTGTACAAGGGTTTTTACCTGGAATTAGTACGATCATCACTTTTATTCCACAAATTTTTCTTTTATTATTTTTTCTTCTTCTTATGGAAGAAAGTGGTTATATAAGCAGAGTGATATTTTTAATGGATAGAATTATGCGTCCATTTGGATTAAATGGAAAAAGTGTAGTTCCTCTTATTTCTAGCGTAGCCTGTGCTATCCCTGCAATAATGTCTGCTAGACATATTGAAAACTATAGAGATCGTTTAATCACCATTTTAGTAACTCCTTTTATCACATGTTCTGCTCGATTACCTGTTTACATATTAATAATTTCTCTCATCATTCCGGATAAAAAATGGTATTTCATTCAGTTGAGAGGATTGGTACTTATGGGGATGTACCTTTTAGGTTTCTTTTCTGCTTTAAGTATATCCATGATTCTTCATCTATTTCTTAAAAAAGATTATCAAAGTCATCTTATTATGGAAATGCCTACTTATAAATATCCCATATTCGGGAATATATTGATTACTCTATGGATAAATATCAAATCTTTCATGTATAACGCGGGAAAAATAATTGTATTATTAAGTGTATTAATTTGGGTTTTAGGATCTTTTGGTCCAAAAAAAGATATTATTCCATACAGGAAATATTCTATTAGTTTTGAAAACATATTTGAAAAAAAAAAATTACCTAATTCTTATTTGGGTTTACTAGGAAAGAAAATGGAACCATTTATTCTTCCATTAGGATATGATTGGAAAATAGGAATAGGATTAATCTCTTCTCTTGTAGCAAGAGAAGTATTTGTTAGTACTATGGCTTCTGTATATAGTATAGAAAAAAATGGAAATTTTTTATTAAAAGAAAAAATGAAAAAAGAAATATTCTATGATACAGGAAAACCGGTTTACAATTTGGCTACAGGATTTTCTTTGCTCTTTTTCTATGCTTTTTCTATGCAATGTCTAAGTACCTTATCTATAGTAAAAAAAGAGACAAAGTCTTGGAAGTGGCCCATAATACAATTCTTTTTTATGACCACATTGGCTTATAGTTCTTCTTTTTTCATTTATCAAATATTAAAAACCTAAAATGTGAATGTGCAGTATATTATTATTGGTTTATTTTTTTTGTATTCCATATTTTATTTTATCAAAAATTTATTAAAATTTTTCTCTACTAAAACTAGTAGTCTTTGTAAAAAGAAATGTAAATGTAATTGTAGATTATAAATTTTTTTTCTTGAAAGATTCAATAGAATCGTATATATTCTTTTTAAATAACTCAGATAAAGATATCCCAGCTATTCTCAATTGTTTGGGAAGTATACTTTCTTCCGAAAGTCCAGGAATTGTATTAATTTCTAAAAAAAAAGGATCTCCGTTTACCAGTATATATTCCGATCTAGATATAGATGATAAATTTAAAATTTCATAAACTTTTTTTGCCAATTTTTGTATCTTTTTTTCAATACTTGGTAATAATCTAGCAGGTGTTATTTCTTGAGACTTTCCAGAATACTTCGATTCAAAATCGAAGAAATCATTTCTACTGATAATTTCTGTAATAGGCAAAACTTTAATTTCCTGATTCCATGAAATCACTCCTACTGAAACTTCAGTTCCTTTTAGAAATGATTCTACAATAATTTCTTGATCTTTTTTAAAAGCATGTTCTATCGCATGTGATAATTCTTTTTCTTGATATACTTTAGATATACCTAAACTAGATCCGGATCTATTAGGTTTTACAAAACATGGTAATCCTACTTTTTTTATAATTTCTTTTTCACAAAAAAATTGGTTTTTATTTAAAAAAAAGGAATGAGCTGTTTTGATACCAAATTCTTTCAAGAAGGTTAAACAATATTTTTTATTAAAAGTGATACTGGCATGATGAAAATGACATCCTGTATAGGGGATTCTTAGTAAATGAAAATAAGCTTGTAAAACTCCGTCTTCTCCTGGAGTTCCATGTATAGCATTAAAAACACAATCAAATTTCAAAATTTGATCATTTGTAATACAAACGGTAAAATCATGTTTATTTACAGGGTACTCTTTATTATTTTTATCCTTTAGAATCCATTTATCTATGAATAAATAGATTTTATAAACTTCAAATTCTTCTTGTTCTTTACTTAAATTTTTGTAAACGACTTCTCCACTTTTTAACGAAATAACAGATTCCTCTGTATAACCTCCCATCACAACAGCTATTTTTTTCATTATTATCTATTTTTTTTATATTAATTAGTTACATTTTATTTTATTCATTATTACATGAAGTATTCAAAATATTGTTTGATTTTACTTCTAAATTTGTTAATTGCTATATTTATTTTATATAAAATAACTAGTCTAGCATTAAAATGGGTGGATTTTTATACAAAACACGGATCTTACGTGATTGTTCCAAACCTCCGCTACTTAACTTTAAACCAATCTATATCTATTTTAAAAAAATTAGGATTAAAATATGATGTAGATACATCACATTACGATCCATCTTTTAAACCTTATCAAGTCCTTTCATTTTTTCCAGAAGCAGGAGACCCTGTGAAAGTAGGAAGATATATATACATACAAGCTAATGCAAAAAAATTTCAAACCACAGTTCTACCCAATATAATTAATAAAAACAAACGTATAGCGATCAAATTACTTCATGCCAATCATATCCTGGTGAAAGATATAAAATATGTAAATGATCTTTCTAAGGATACGGTTTTAAAAGTAGTTTATAAAGGAAAAATCATTCCATCTGGATCCATTCTTCCACATCAAGATGGAATCACATTAATAATCGGAAAAGGATACGAAAAAAATAATTATTCATATCCGGTTCCAAATGTGACTGGGATGTCTTTATCTAATGCCACCTATACTTTGAAAGAAAAATTATTTAACATCATTAATTTTTATTATGATGATCCATTGGATGATGATCCTACTGCTACGAAAGCAAAAGTATATCGTCAAGAACCTTCTCCTGGAAAAAAACAGGATAAAAACAAACCCATTTATCTATGGTTAACTACTAAACCTTTAGATAGTTTAATCAAAACATCTGAATCCAATGAATCAAACAAAAATTATTCAACAAAAAACATGGAAGAAGAAAAAACTCCAATAAACAAAGAAATTAATGAACAAAAGACAAAACCTTCTGTTTTTGGAAAACAATCTTAAAATCAAAAAAAATGTCTATAAAAAAATTTAAGTTTTTTGTAGATAAATATCAAAAAACCATTCGAATTGACAAATTTTTGAGGAAATACATTCAAAATATTAGCAGAAACCAAATTCAAAAGGCTACTAATTATGGAAAGATTTTAGTCAATCAATGTATTATAAAAAAAAATTATAAAATAAAACCTTTTGATCTTGTGGAAGCAGAGATTTCTTATCCTCCCATTTTAGATTCAGAATATAAAAATATTATTGCAGAAAACATCCCACTAAATATTATTTATGAAGATGAAGATATTATTGTTATCAACAAGACTGCAGGAATGGTAGTCCATCCAGGTTTTGGAAACGAAAAAGGAACATTAATTCATGGAATTAAATATCATTTTAAAAATAATCATCAATTATATCGATTAGGTTTAGTTCACCGAATAGATAAAGATACTACAGGTTTACTTGTTGTAGCTAAAAATGAATATGCACAAAAATATTTATTTAAACAATTTATTTCTAAAACGATTCAAAGAAAATATCTCGCATTAGTATGGGGAAACATACAAAAAAAAGAAGGAACGATAAGTGGTTTTATAGGAAGAGATCCTAATCATAGGAAAAGACAGACTCTTTTTCAAAGAGATTTTTCCAGAAGTAGATATTCCGTTACTCATTATAAAGTTTTGGAAAGATTTAAATATCTTACCTATGTTTCTTGTAATTTAGAAACAGGAAAAACGCATCAAATAAGAGTTCATTTCAAATATTTAGGACACCCATTGTTCAATGATTATACTTATGGTGGAGATAAAATATTTATGAAAAAATATTTACCGAAAAAATCGGTATCTTTTTTCAAAGAATGTTTAAATATTTTGAAAAGACAAGCTTTACATGCAGCATCCCTTTCTTTTATTCATCCAAAAAATGGAAAATGTCATTTCACCTGTTCAATACCTGAAGATTTGAAAAAAGTTATCCAAAAATTAAGAAATAAATTTTTATAACAAGGTCCCACGAAGAAGAATATAAGATATTGAAAAATATATAATCAACCCGACCACATCTACCAATGTTGCTACAAATGGAGCAGAAGAACTAGCTGGATCTCCTCTAAATTTTTTGATAATAAAAGGTAACATAGATCCACTAAATGTTCCCCATAGTACGACTCCAATTAAAGATAAAAAAAGAGTTAACCCCACTAATATACAATGAGGTCCATAATTAAAAAAATTTATCTTATGCCATGTCAAAACACGTATAAAACCCGTTAACCCCAAAATGCTTCCTAAAAAAAAACCACATATAATTTCTCTTCGCATCACGATCCACCAATCTTTCATTTTCACTTCTCCTAAAGCCATGGCTTGAATAATTAGACTTGCTGCTTGAGATCCACTATTTCCACCACTAGAAACAACCAAAGGAATAAATAAGGCTAAAACAACCGCTTTTTCTATAGCACTGGAAAAATACTGCATTACTGTGGTAGTGAACATCTCACCTATAAATAACAAAGTTAACCATCCTGCCCTTTTCTTAATGAGTTTGGATAAAGGAACATTCATATATGATTGATTCAACGCTTCCATTCCACCTATTTTTTGGATATCTTCTCTGTAATTTTCATTTACAACCCATAAAATATCATCTATAGTAACTATTCCAAGCAAAATTTTTTGATCATCTATTACAGGTAGTGATACTCTATTATTCATAGAAAATATCTTAGTAGCTTCTTCTTCAGTATCAGTAACACTTAAAGCGGCTGTGTATCGTCCATCCATCAAATCAACTACTTTTGTAGCTGGATCTACTAATAAAAATTCTTGTATTTTTATGTCGTCCACTAATTTTCCTTTTTGATTGACTATATAAACTATTTCTATCACATCACTATTTTTACCTTCTTTGCGTATATAGTCTAATACTTCTTGTACACTCCAAGTGTCTTGTACAGCAAGATAGTATGGAATCATTAGACGGCCTACACTGTTTTCAGGATATCCTAAAGAAACTAAGGTATTACGTTTTTCTTCCGGATTTAAATATTTAATTAAATCTTTCAAAGAATTTTTTGGAAGATTTTCCAAGAATGAAACACGATCGTCTACTGATAGTTTATTCAACAATTCCATCATTTTAATTGAAGGAAGACTTTCTATAATTTTTTTTTTTATAGGAAAATCTAAAACTTTAAAAACAGAAATTCCTCTATTTATTTTCAATAAAATGAATATGTCTACAACTTTATCCGGATAATTTTGAATTAATTTAACTAGGAAACTAATAGTTTGATTATTTAAAAACTTTTCGTTAATATGATTTTCTAAACAATCTTTATGGTGATTAAACATTTCTTTTCTTTTTTAGAAAAACTTTTTTTTCATTATCATCAAATTTTGAAATGAAAAATTTCATCCAGCTAGAAATTACTAAAATTACGTAATAAAATCATTGTATTTTTACAAAATTTAAAATAGAATAAACATGGAATATAATTTTCGTGAAATAGAAAAACGTTGGCAAATATTTTGGAAACAACATAATATTTTTCATACAAAAGAAAATAACGGAAATAAATCTTCCAAATACTATATATTAAATATGTTTCCTTATCCTTCTGGTTCAGGACTCCATATAGGACATTGTTTAGGATATATAGCTTCAGATATTTATGCACGATACAAACGTACAAAAGGTCATAACGTTTTATTTCCTATAGGATTTGATTCTTTTGGGCTTCCTGCAGAACAATATGCTATTCAAACTGGACAACATCCTTTTGAAACCACTCGTAAGAATGTAAAAAAATATCAAAGTCAAATGGATAAAATAGGACTTTCTTTTGATTGGAGTCGAAAATTATCTACTAGCGATCCAACTTATTATCGTTGGACTCAATGGATGTTTATCCAAATATTTAATTCTTGGTATGATAAAACTAGTGAAAAAGCTAAATCGATAGATCTTTTAGTAGAAGAATTTAATAAAAATGGAAATTTATTGGTAAATGCTAGTCATTCTTTCAACTATAAATTTGATTCAAAAATGTGGAAAGAATTCAGTTATTATAAAAAGGAATCTATTCTTTTGAATTATCGTTTGGCTTTTTTATGTAAAAACACAGTAAATTGGTGTCCAGAATTAGGAACAGTTTTAGCAAATGATGAAATTACAAATGGAAGGAGTCAAAGAGGTGGGTTTCCTATTCATAGAAAAAAAATGCTACAATGGCATATAAGAATTACCGCTTATATAGAAAGACTTTTAAAAGGATTAGAATCTGTGGATTGTTCCAAATCTTTAAAAAAATTACAATATAATTGGATAGGAAAAACATTAGGATATTCTATTTTTTTAGAACTTTTTTTACAGAAAGAGAATATGAAAAAAATAGAACTTTTCATCTCTCGTCCAGAAACTATATTTGGAATAACATTCATTATTTTATCTACGGATCATCCAATGGCAGAAAAAATCTCTATTTCCTATCATAAAAAAGATGTTTTTCTATACTGTCACAACAATATTGTAGAAGAAGAAAAAAAAAATATTTCTGGTGTTTTTACAGGAAATTATGTGATCCATCCTTTTATTAAAAGAAAGAAAATCCCTATTTATGTTAGTAATAGTTTTTCTGTAGATAATGAAACTCTATCTATGATAGGGATTCCTGGTCATGAAAAAATTAGCAGGAAATTTGCAAAAAATATGGGTTTAGAAATTTTATCTGTTATAACTCCTGAAAACAAAGAAGAGAATACTAATAATGAACTTTATGAAGGAAAAAATGGAATATGCATTAATTCTGATTTTTTAAATGGGTTAAAGGTTCAAGAAGCTAAAAGAAAAATTGTTCAAATATTGGAAGAAAAAAATATAGGGTTCAAAAAAAATAGTTATCGATTACGTGATGCTGTTTTTTCTAGACAAAGATATTGGGGGGAACCCATTCCTATTTATTTTAAAAATAAAATCCCGAAAACCATTCCCATTGAAAAACTTCCTTTACTTCTTCCAGAAGTAAATAATTATCATCCAAAAAATGGAAAATCTCCATTAAATAGAGTCAATAATTGGGCTTGGGACGAAATAAAAATGAAAATAGTTTCCAATACTCTTGTGGATAATAAATATATATTTCCAATAGAAACTAGTACTATGCCAAGTTGGGCTGGATCAAGTTGGTATTTTCTTCGTTATATGGATGTTCACAACAATCAATTCTTTTTGGATAAAAAAAAGGAACATTTTTGGAAAAATATAGATTTATATATAGGAGGAGCTGAACATTCTACGGGTCATTTGATTTATGCAAGATTTTGGCATAAATTTCTAAAAGATAGAGGATGGGTTAATACAGAAGAACCCTTTAAGAAAATATTCAATCAAGGAATGATTCTGAATTATTCAGCTACTATACTAAAAATTAGTGGAAAAAATATATTTATTTCCTATGGTTTAAGAAACTCTCATAATTATGGAGGAACTTTACAACAAGTATATGTAGATACATCTTTAATAAATTCTAATGATGAATTAGATATAAATAAATTTCAACAGTGTAGACCCGAATTTTATCAGTATAAATTTTTTTTAGAAAAAGGACGTTTTTTTTGTAAAAGAAAATTAGAAAAAATGTCCAAATCTAAATATAATGTCATCAATCCAGATCATATTTCTGAAAAATATGGATCAGATATATTTCGTCTTTATGAAATGTTTTTAGGCCCTATTATCGAATCAAAACCTTGGAATGATGAGAAAATAAATGGAATCAAAAATTTCTTAAATAAATTTTGGCGTTTATTTCATATAAATAAAGTATTTCAGGTTAGTGACTTAGATCCGACATTTCAAGAGCTAAAAATTTTACATTACACAATCAAAAAACTACAGGAAAAAATTAATTCATTTTCTTTTAATACATCCATTAGTTATTTGATGATGATGGTTAATCAATTAAGTATTTTAAAATGTAATAAAAGAAAAATATTGGAACCGTTAGTTAAATTAATAGCACCTTTTTCTCCTCATATAGCTGAAGAACTTTGGAGAAAACTAGGAAAAAAAAAATCTATTATTTTTTATCCTTTTCCTGTTTATGATCAAAAATTTCTTGTAAAAGAAAAAATTACTTATCCGATTATGTTTAATGGAAAATTAAAATTTCAGGAAACGTTTGAATCCAAACTAACCATTGATGAAATCAGAAAAAAAATTTTAAATCATCCTAAAATAAAGTTCATATTAAATGAAAAAGTATTACAAAAAATTATCATCATCCCAAAAAAAATAATAAATATTTTATTTATTTAAATCATATTTATAAAATATGTTCGATTCAAATTGTATTGTTATAAAACGTAGATTTGTATCTAGTCATCCGGCAGTCGTTTTGAATTTTTTTTCATTAAATGTGTAAAAACTTTTTTTATGTCAAAAAAAAACCAAAGTAAAGCTGATGCGTGTAGTTTTTTTAGTTGTATAGAAAAAAATTTTGATAAAGCGGCACGGTACATTCCTATTAAAAAAGGTCTTTTAGAGCAAATTAAAGCTTGTAATGCGGTATATCGCATGCATTTTCCTATAAAAATAGGAAAAAAAATTCAAGTAATTGAAGCATATAGGGTACAACACTCCCATCATAAACTTCCCTGCAAAGGAGGGATTAGATATAGCATAAAAGTAAACCAAGATGAAGTAATGACTTTAGCTGCATTGATGACGTATAAATGTGCTATAGTAGATGTTCCTTTTGGTGGAGCTAAAGGAGGAATTAAAATTGATCCACAAATTATCTCTGTAGAAAATATAGAAAAGATAACCCGTCGTTACACTTCTGAATTAATAAAAAAAAATTTTATAGGTCCAGGTATAGATGTTCCAGCACCTGATTATGGGACTGGAGAAAGAGAAATGAGTTGGATTTTTGACACATTTTTATCTCTTACTCATGGAGAAGTAGATGCTATAGCCTGTGTTACAGGAAAACCTGTTTCTCAAGGTGGAGTAAGAGGAAGAAAAGAAGCAACAGGATTGGGTGTATTTTATGGAATTAGAGAATTATGTCAGATGAAAGAAGAGATGTTATCTGTAGGTCTCGATGTAGGATTAAATGGAAAAAAAGTGATTGTACAAGGTCTAGGAAATGTCGGTTATCATGCCGCTAAATTTTTTCATGAAGCAGGAGCTATTATTGTTGCTTTAGCAGAAAGGGAAGGAGCTATTTACAATAAAAAAGGTTTGAATGTATCGAATGTGATTCTTCACTTAAAAAATACCGGATCCATATTGAATTTTCCAGAATCAAAAAATATAGAGGATACAGAAAAAGCCTTAGAATTAGAATGTGACATACTTATTCCAGCTGCATTAGAAAATGTGATCCATAAATATAATGCCAATCGGATTAAGGCAAAAATAATTGGAGAAGCAGCTAATGGACCAGTTACTCCTGAAGCTGATGATATATTAGGAAAAAATGGAGTAATTATAGTTCCAGATATTTATTTGAATGCTGGAGGCGTCACCGTTTCTTACTTTGAATGGTTAAAAAATTTAAGTCATGTTCGTTATGGACGCATGGAAAAACGTTTTAGTGAAAATATGAATACAGAACTGCTACAAGTAATCGAAAATAGTTGTAGAAAAAAAATTCCAATAGAAGAAAAAAAAATGATTTTAAGAGGACCAAGAGAAATAGATTTAGTACGTAGCGGACTAGAAGATACCATGATCAATGGATTTCATAAGATTCGTGATCTAAAAAAATCGTTGAAAATAGAAAACTTGCGTACGGCGGCATTTGTTCTTGCTATAAACAAAATCATAGATTCTTATGAAAAATTAGGTATTTTTCCATAATTTAAATATCTTTTTCATGAAGTACAAAAGATCCTTGTTGAAATTAAGCGGAGAAGCTCTTATGGGAAATAACGAATTCGGACTTCATTCTACTCGTCTTCAACAATACGCTGAAGAAGTCAAAAAAGTAGTAGAGATGGGAGCACAGGTAGCTATAGTGATTGGTGGAGGAAATATATTTAGAGGATTTTCTAGAATAAAGGAAAATACGATAGATCGTATAGGAGGAGATTACATGGGAATGTTAGCTACTGTTATCAACGGAATAGCTTTCCAATCTTACTTAAAAAATGTCGGAATATGTACTTCTATACAAACAGCTATTAGAATGGATCAAATAGCAGAACCATTTGTTAAAGATAAAGCGATTCATTATCTTGAAAAAGGAAGAGTGGTGATCTTCGTGGCAGGTTTAGGAAATCCATATTTTACCACAGATACAGCAGCCGTATTACGTGCTATAGAAATTAAAGCAGATGTTTTATTAAAAGGGACCAGAGTCGATGGAATCTATACCAAAGATCCAGAAAAAGATAAATATGCGAAAAGGTTTAAAAAGATATCCTTTGATATGGCTTATCAAATGGGAATCAAGGTGATGGATCAAACAGCTTTTATTTTAGGAAATGAAAATAATTTGCCTATTATTATTTTTGATATAAATAGAAAAGAAAATTTTAAAAAAGTAATTTCCGGAGAAGAGATAGGAACTCTGGTTTCTAACGAAAAATAGAAAAAATTATGGATGAATTAAATGAAATTTTTTTTTCTTGCAAAAAAGATATGGATAAAATTTTAAAAAAACTTCAAGAAGAAATTCATCGTATTCGATTAGGAAGTAAATCCGTTCTTCCCATTTTAGAAAAAATAAAAGTAAAGTGTTATGCTTCTTCTTTTCCTTTAATTGAAGTGGCAACAATTACCATTGTAGATAATATGAATCTGACGATTCATCCTTGGGATCGAGCTATCATCTCCTATATAGATAAAGCCATTATAGATGAAAATCTCGGTTTTATGCCAACAAATAAAGGAGAATACATTCACATTCGTATTCCTATTCTTACGGAAGAAGGGAGAAAGAATTTAATGAAAACAATTAAAACAAAAACAGAAAAAGCAAAAATATTCGTGAGAACAATACGAAAAAAGTATAACCAATCTATAAAAAGATTGAAAATATCCGAAGATTTATCTAAAACAGGAGAAAATCGTATACAAAAAATTACCAAGGGATCTATTGAAAAAATAGATGTTCTTTTTCTTTCCAAAGAAAAAGAAATATTAAGTATATAATTTTTTGATCCATGATAGAAAAATATTCAATTAAAGAATTATTGGGAAAAGGAAAAAAATTTTTAAATAAAAAAGTTTTAGTTGAAGGGTGGATTCGTTCTTTTCGAAATTCCATTTTCATCACATTAAATGATGGATCTACAATAAAAAATATTCAAATTGTTTTATCGAAAAATTTAGAAAAGAAGTTTTTAAAAAAAATTACTATTGGATGTTCCATTAAAGTTATAGGCATAGTCACAGAAAGTTTAGGAAAGAAACAATCTATAGAATTAAAATCTTTAGATATGATAATCTATGGAGAAGTCGACCTTAAAAGTTTTCAAAAAACTATTTTACAACCGAAAAAACATAGTTTAGAAACCTTACGTAAACAAGCACATCTACGTTTTCGTACAAATATTTTCAGTAGTATAATGCGTATACGTCATCATGTATCTTTTTCCATACATAAATATTTTCATGAACATGGGTTTTTTTACATAAATACTCCAATTATTACCACTTCAAATGCTGAAGGTGCTGGAAAAATGTTTCAGGTAACAACTATGGACTTAAAAAATATTCCATATGTAAGGGAAAATGTAGTAGATTATGCAAAAGATTTTTTTCAGTGCAAAACATATTTGAGTGTATCTGGACAATTAGAAGCAGAAACAGCCTCTTTAGCTTTAGGAAAAGTATATACATTTGGACCTGCTTTTCGTGCAGAAAATTCCAATACTTCACGACATTTATCTGAATTTTGGATGATAGAACCAGAAATGGCTTTTTATCATTTAGAAGAAAATATGGATATAGCTGAGGATTTTTTAAAATTTGTTATACGATATACCATTGAAAATTGCATAGAAGATCTATCCTTTTTAAAGGATCACATCAAAAAATGGAGTCAAAAACAGGAATCTACAACACTTTTAGAAAGATTAGAGCTTATATTAAAATTTCCATTTCAAAGAATTAGTTACACGGAAGTAATAAATATTCTAGAAAAAAGCATCCATAAAAAAATGGTAAAATTTGTTCATCCAGTTATTTGGGGAATGGATTTACAATCAGAACATGAACAATATCTGGTAAAAAAATATTTTCAATATCCTGTAATTGTTTTTGATTATCCTTCTTGTATTAA
Source organism: Blattabacterium cuenoti (assembly GCF_014251735.1). Classification (NCBI taxonomy): domain Bacteria; kingdom Pseudomonadati; phylum Bacteroidota; class Flavobacteriia; order Flavobacteriales; family Blattabacteriaceae; genus Blattabacterium; species Blattabacterium cuenoti. The sequence continues at coordinate 538,357 of NZ_CP059197.1, forward strand.
AGCCTTTTATATGCGTATAAATAATGATGAAAGAACAGTTAGAGCTATGGATATATTATTTCCAGAAATAGGAGAAATTATTGGAGGATCTCAACGGGAAGAACGTTATGATATTTTATTAAAGCGGATCAAGGATAAAAACATAGATGACAGGAAACTTTGGTGGTATTTAGACACACGTCGTTTTGGTTCTGTTCCTCATAGTGGATTTGGCCTAGGCTTTGATCGTTTAGTTCAATTCATTACAGGTATGAAAAATATTCGAGATGTTATTCCTTTTCCAAGAACTCCACATAATGCAGAATTCTAAAAAATGTTAAAACATAAACTGTTACAGAAAGGACAACAAAAACTTTCCCCACAGCAAATAAAACTGATGAAATTAGTGCAATTATCTACTTTGGATTTTGAACAAAGAGTAAAACAAGAATTGGAAGAAAATCCAGCATTAGAAGAGGAAATAGAAGATGAGACTACTTCTATAGAAGAGTCCGATACATCTGTCATTGACTTTGATCTTTCAGAACAAGAAGATAAATCCATAGATATTTCTGAAATAAACATAGATGAGTATTTAAGTGATGATGAGATTTTAGATTTTAAAAACAATAACCCCAATAATCACAATGAAGAAAAATATATACCCATAGTTTCTGGAATTTCTTTTCAAGAATATTTAAAAAGTCAATTACATACTTTTCGTTTAAATCAAGAAGATTTGTTAATTGCAGATTTTATATTAGGAAACATAGATGAAGATGGCTACATAAGAAGAAAGATTCCAGCTATCGTAGATGATATCCTTTTAATACTTGGGATTCCAGTAACTGAAGAAAAAGTAGAAAAACTACTTGTAAATTATATACAAAAACTAGAACCCATAGGAGTAGGAGCTAGAAATTTACAAGAATGTCTTTTTATACAATTAGAAAATAAAAAAAAATCACACGATGTAAACTTAGCTAAAAGGATAATCAGAAATAATTTCGAATCTTTTACAAAAAAACATTATCAAAAACTGCAAAATAAATTAGGAACAACAAAGAATGATTTACGGAAAGCTATCTATCAAATAGAAAAATTAAATCCAAAACCAGGAAAAATTTACTCTGGAAATCCTAGAAATTTAGATCATCTGATTCCAGATTTTACCATTTGTATTTCAGATGGAAAATTAGAATTATCTTTAAATCAAAGAAATACTCCAGAAATAAAAGTATCCTCCTTATATTTAAACATGTTAAAATATTATAAAAATTCAAAAGAAAGGAACATGAAAAAAAATGAAAATACTATTTTGTTTTTAAAAAAAAAAATAGATTCAGCAAAATGGTTTGTAGACGCTATAAAACAGCGTCAAAATACATTAATGTTAACAATGAACGCCATTATGGATTATCAAAAAGAATACTTTTTCACTGGAGATCCATATAAAATAAAACCGATGATTTTAAAAAATATATCTCAAAAAATAGGTGTAGGGATATCCACTGTATCTCGTGTTGCTAATAGTAAATATGTCAATACCCCATATGGAACTTTTTTGATCAAAAGTTTTTTTTCTGAAAAAATGATAAACGAAGAAGGGATGGAAATTTCTTCTATTGAAATAAAAAAGTTGTTGGGAGAATCTATTGCTAAAGAAAATAAAAGAAGACCATTAACTGACGAAAAATTATCGAAAATTCTCAAAAGAAAAGGTTATCTAGTGGCAAGACGTACTGTGGCTAAATATAGAGATCAAATGCAAATTCCAGTTGCAAGAATGAGAAAAATCCTTTGATAATCATTTGTTGATAATAATAGTTTTACAATTAGAAAACTCTTTAATAGATAGAACAGAGAGTTCTCTTCCATATCCAGATTTCTTTATTCCTCCAAAAGGAAAACGAGGATCAGATTTTACGATATCATTTACAAAAACCATACCTGTATTTATTTTCTTGGATAAAGATTCCGCTTTTTTTATGTCTTTAGTCCAAATAGAAGCACCTAGACCATAGCATGTGGCATTCACCATAGAATGAATTTCTTCTTCATTAGAAAAAGTATAAACAATTCCTATTGGTCCAAATATCTCCTCTTGATTGTAAGAAAAATTATTATCTTCTATTTTCAATAAACAAGGAGAAAAAAAATTTCCATCTCTTGTAGTTTGTAAACAGACTTTTCCTCCATTTGAAATAATATCTTGATATTGTTTATATAATTTTTCAGATAAATCTACACGAGAAATATACCCTATTTTAGTATATTCATCATGTACATCTCCCCTCTGATATTGTTTCATTTCTTGAATAACCAGATCTATAAAATCATCTACAATAAAATTATCTACTATAAATCTTTTAGCGGAAATACATGTTTGTCCTGTATTATTCAATCTAGATTCCGTAGCTAATTTAGCCGTTTTTTTTAAATCCTCTACATCTCTCATAACTACAAAAGCATCATTTCCTCCTAATTCTAAGACAGATTTTTTAATATATTTTCCAGATAAATATCCTATATGACTTCCAGCTAAATGACTTCCTGTGAAAGAAACACCTTGTATGATTGGATCAGCTATAACAGATTCTATTTTAGGTATATCCATTAAAAAAACTTGAAAAACTCCTTTTGGAAAACCAGATTCAATAAATATCTTTTCTAAAAGAAGAGAACATCCAGCTGTATTCGTAGCAGGTTTAAGTACTATTACATTTCCTAATAATATATTAGGGATGACAAATCTTATGGTTTGCCAAATAGGATAATTCCAAGGCATAATTCCTAATATGGATCCTATCGATTCAAATCGAATATAAGATTTTTCATATTCAGTAGATATATCTTGAAACAAGATCGATTCTTCTAAATGATAATAATACTCGCATAATTTGATACACTTTTTTACTTCCAAACGTGATTGAGTTATAGGTTTTCCCATTTCTTGAGTTATTAAATAGGCTATAATGTCTATGAGATCTTGCATGGAAGAAGATAATTTCATTATATATCCTATTCTAGAAGAAAAAGAAAAATCTTTCCATTTTTCATAAGCTTTTTGAGCTATAGAAAGTTTATCTCTAATATCCTTATTCTCTATAAAAGAATAAGTATTTAGTATATTATTATCAACAGGATTAATAGTATGAAACCTCATATTTTCTTTTTTTTTAGATAAAGAATGGTAAAATTTTTATGAAATTTTACCATTCAAGCTAACAGATAGTTTAGCATTAAAAGCAATGGCATACAACTTTATTTTTTTTAAAAATAAGAGTATCCCATTAGCTCGAATCGGAGATAAAAATGTTTGAAAGCCTATTTCATAAATAAAATTTGCCTTCGAAGAAACAATTTCAAAAGGAGAATTTCCAGAATAAACGCTAATCATAAGAGCAGCCATTCCTTTAGGTAACAATGCATCACTATCTGCATCAAAAAAAACCAGTTTTTCTTTTAATTTAGCATCTAACCAAACTTTAGATTGACATCCATAAATCAATTTATCTTCAGATCTAAATTTATCAGATTTTTTTGGTAATTTCCTTCCTAAATCTATCAGATATTCATATTTTTCTTCCCAATTTTTGAGAAAATAAAATTCTTTTTTGATTCTTTCTTCTCTATCCTGTAACGTCATTTCAAAGATTTTACACAAATTTGATAAGATCTTTTTCTATCTAATTTATGAATTTTTCTCTAGACTTTTTTGCTGCTTGTGTCATATTTTTAAGTGAAGGAATAACTTCCTCCCATTTTCTCGTTTTTAATCCACAATCTGGATTCACCCAAATATTTCTAATTGGCAATTTATTAGAAGCTTTTTGAATTAAATCAAATATTTCTTCTACAGTAGGAATTCTTGGAGAATGAATATCATATACTCCTGGTCCAATTTCATTAGGATAAGAAAATTCTGAAAAAGCCTGTAGCAGTTCCATTTTAGACCTTGAAGTTTCCATAGTAATGACATCTGCATCTAAATCTGCTATATGTTCTAATATATCATTAAATTCACTATAACACATATGTGTGTGAATTTGTGTTTCATCTTCTACTCCACTTGAAGAAATACGAAAAGCTTTAATAGACCAATCAAAATATCCTTTCCAATCCTTTCTTTTTAAGGGAAGCCCCTCTCTAAGAGCTGGTTCATCTATTTGAATTATTTGAATTCCAGATTTCTCTAAAGATTTTACTTCATCTCTAATAGCCCAGGCAATCTGATAAGCTGTAGTAGAAAGTGGTTGATCATCTCTGACAAAAGACCATTGTAATATAGTCACAGGTCCAGTTAACATTCCTTTCATTAACTTATTTGTTTTAGACTGTGCAAAAGATATCCATTTAACTGTCATATCATTAGATCTGCTAACATCTCCATAAATCACAGGAGGTTTCACACAACGACTTCCATAACTCTGAACCCATCCATTTTCAGTAGAAAGAAATCCTTTTAATTTTTCTGAAAAAAATTCTACCATATCATTTCTCTCAAACTCTCCATGTACCAAAACATCTAGATTTATTTCTTCTTGTTTTCGAATAAGATCGATAATAAATTCTTCAATTCTTTTTTCATATTCTTCTTTACTTAATTCGTTTCTGCGAAATTGACTCCTTAAAGTACGAATTTCTTTTGTTTGAGGAAAAGAACCGATTGTCGTAGTAGGAAACAATGGAAGACGAAACTTTTTATGCTGTTTCTTCTGACGTATTTTGAAAGAATTTTTTCTTTTTGTATCCTCATTTTTTACTTGTAAAACTCTTTTTTTTACCTCTTGATTATGAATAATTGAAGAATCTTTTGCTTTTTCCAAAGAATCCAAATTTTTCAATAAGATTCCCTGATTTCCTTTTATGATATTTTCTAAATCACTTAATTCATAAATTTTTTGTTTCGCAAAAGACATTCTGTTTTTTACATCTGGATGAATAGAACTCTCAGATTCTATATCTAAAGGAACATGTAAAAGAGAACAATTAGGTGCAATCATCACTCTTTCTTCTCCTAAAATTTTGATTGCTTTTTCTATGTGTTTAATGGAATTCATATAATTATTTTTCCAAATATTTCTTCCATCGATTAATCCTAAAGATAACATCATGTCTTTTTCTCTTAAAAAATTTAAGATATCTTCCAATTGCTCTGGATCTTCTATCAAATCAATATGTAAAGCTTTTATAGAAATATCCCTAAGAAAAAATAGATTTTCAGAAATTCCATTAAAATAAGATGTTAATAAAATATTAATTCCGGAAAAAATATTGGATATTTTTTGATATGCATATTGAAAAGCCTCTATTTCTTTTTTAGTTAAATCTAAAACTAAAATAGGTTCATCTATTTGAATCCAAACAGCCCCTTGATCTATCAATCTTTGTATTATTTGTATGTAAATAGGAAGAATATCCTCTATTAAATCCATTCTATGAAAAGATTTATTCTTCTCCTTTCCCAAAAAAAGAAAAGAAATAGGACCAATTAAAACTGGCTTTGGAATTCCATTCACTACAAATTTCTTAGCTTCTTCAAACTCTTCGAATACTTTTTTAGAGAAAACATGAAATTTTTGATCTTTTTGAAATTCTGGAACTATATAATGATAATTCGTGTTAAACCATTTAGTCATTTCCATGGCCTTTATATCCCAACCATTTTTTTGGAATCCTCTAGCCATAGAAAAATAAAGATCAATATTATCATGTATGATAGGAATTGAAGAATAAGATTCTGGTATTACTCCCAATAATAGAGACATATCCAATACATGATCATAAAAACTAAAATCATTACACGGAATCAAATCTAAACCAGATTTTTCTTGTATTTTCCAATTTTCTTCCCGTATCATTTTACCAATGTGGAATAATTCCTTATGAGGAATTTTATGATTCCAATAAGCTTCACAAGCTCTTTTTAATTCCCTTCGTATTCCTATGCGAGGATAACCTAAATTATGTTTCAGCATAAAATCATTTTATTTATTGTACAATCTAAACTAAATAACTAAAAAAAAATTAGGGTAGGGTTGATACAACCATTCTTCCTAAAAAAATAACAAATATATTTCATTCATACATAGAATTATATAAATATTCTAAAATATCCTTATCTGAAATAGAAAAAGAAACATTTCTCCTATTCATCATCCTATCAGCTGTTTCACATACTTTTTTAAAAGAAATTACTTTTCTTTCTTGTATGCCACCTAAAGTGAAAGAAGGAATGTATCTAGGTGGAAATCCATATCCAAAAATATTAGCATTGATGCCTACTATTGTAGCTGTATTGAATTGAGTATTAATCGAAGATTTCGAATAATCGCCCATAATCAAACCAAAAAATTGAACATCAATAGGAAAAAAATCTTTTTTTTCATAATTCCAAACTGTCACTTTAGAATAATCATTTCTTAAATTAGAGATATTGGTTCCAGCACCTAAATTACACCATTCTCCCAAAATAGAATTTCCCAAAAAACCATCATGAGCTTTATTAGAATAAGAAAATATTACAGAATTGATTATTTCTCCCCCTACTTTACAAAATGGACCAATAGTTGTAGATCCATACACTTTTGTTCCCATATTTAGTGTAGATTTTTGACAAATAGCTACCGGTCCTCTAATCATAGATCCTTCCATAATTTGAACTCCTCTTTCAAGGTATATTGGACCTAATTTTGCATTTAACACGATATTTTCTGCTATTATATCTTCTTCTAAAAATATCTTTTCTTTGAAAATGAGGTTATTATTTCCAAACAAAGAAAATGAATTTTTTCCTTTTGTTAAAAAAGAAAAATCTTGTTTCAATACAATTTCATTTTTTAGAAATATATCCCATGGATATTGAATATAAACCACTTGATTAATATGATATATTTTGTTATATTTTTTCATATGTGGAGTATCTATTCTATATCTATAATGAGATCTTCGTACTGCTACCATTTTTTCTTTGAAAAATATAGCTTCATCCTTTTTTAACTTATAGATTATTGGAATCAATTCTTCATTATTAGGAACAAATGAAGAATTGATGAGCAATATATTTTTAAATACGTTTTTAACCGTAATAGGATTTTTTTCCATTCCATATTTTTTTGAAAGATATGGCTTAGTAAGAACAAGAGCTTTTCCTCCAAGATATTTTTCCCATCTTTCTCTTATGGTTAATATTCCTAAACGAATTTCTGATATAGGCCTGGTCAAGGTAATAGGCCGCAAATTTTTCCATTCGGTACTTCCATCATATAATATAAAAAAATCCATTTATCCAATTTTTTTATATTTTTCATATTTTTTCTTAAATCTTTCTGCTGGTCCTGTTTTTCCCAAAAATCTCTTTTCTCCAGTAAAAAAAGGATGGGAATAGCTAGATATTTCCATTTTATATAGTGGATAGCTATTTCCGTCTATTTGAATAGTTTCTTTAGTTTTCACTGTAGATCTACAAATGAACATTTTTTCGTTATTAATATCTTTAAAGACTACAGGTCGATAATTTTCAGGATGTATTTTTTTTTTCATTATAATAATTTTTTTGTAGGAAAACGATAAATCATCCCATTGATATTCATTCCTGCTCCTAATGAAGCCATCATAATGGTATCTCCAGGTTTTATTTCATGAGGAGGCATCTTTCCTTGAAGAATCAAATCTAACAAAGTTGGAACCGTGGCTACAGAAGAATTTCCTAATTTTTGAATAGTCATAGGCATTAAATTTTTACAAAAATCTTTGTTATAAGATGAATAATCATACAATTTCAATAATCTTTTTAAGATAGCATAATCCATTTTTGCATTAGCTTGATGAATAAGAATTTTTTTTATATCCTTAAGATGTAAATTTGCACGATCTAATATCCTTTTTAGCATATTTGGAACTTCTGTTAATGCATATTCATAGATACGTCTTCCATTCATTCTAATATTTACTAAGGATTTTTTATAGTCAGGGTTTAAAGAATGTCCATTAGTCAAATAATGTAATTCTTCATTATTATTACATTGAGAGTCATAATAAAGAATTCCGTGATTTCCTTCTTTCATTTCAATAGCGGACAAAACGGCGGCTCCCGCTCCATCTGAAAAAATCATAGCATTTCTATCATGTGGATCTATTACTTTAGATAATGTTTCAGAACTAGTAATCAGTATATTTTTTGCGTATTTAGATCTTAATAATTGATCAGCTAATATCATTCCTTCTATCCATCCTGGACAACCAAAAATCATATCATAGGGACGACATTTTTTATTTCTTATTTGAAGTTTATTTTTCACTCTAGCAGCTAGAGAAGGCATTAAATCAGATTGAAAAGAAATAGGATGTATATCTCCATAATTATGAGCAGATATAATGTAATCTATTTTTTCTTTATAAATTTTTGAATTAACTAAAGCTCTTTTTGCAGCTATAGTGGCAATGTCAGAATTAAATAAAGTGTTGTTTATATATCTTCTTTCTTTTATCTCTGTAATTTTTTGAAACTTTTTAATAATATCTTCATTTGATTTATCAATTTTTAATCCATTCTTATTGTAAAACGTATGTTTTAAAAAATGATTACTTTTTATAACCTTTTCTGGCAAATAATGTCCAGTCCCTGTAATGATTGATCGAATCATTTTTTTATTTGTAAATAATAACTAAAAAGTAAAAAAATAAAATTCTTTGCAAAGAATCGTTTTTCTTAAGTAAATTATACATATAAATAATATTATGAACAAATATCCTTTCTCTTCGAAAGAAGAAGAATTAACAAAAATGTTTGATAATATTTCATCAAAATATGATTTTCTTAATCACCTTTTATCTTTTGGAATAGATTTCATATGGAGAAAAAAAGTAATAGAACTGCTAACTCGATTTAGTACAAAAAACATCCAAAAGGTATTAGATTTAGCTACAGGTACCGGAGATTTGGCTCTATTGATTGCTAAAAAATTTCACAAAACTTATGTTATTGGCTTGGATCCTTCTAAAGAAATGCTAAGAATAGCCAGAAATAAAATAAAAGATAATTTTTTAGAAAAAAGAATCCAATTTATTCAAGGATATTCACAAAATATGCCCTTTGAAAACGCTACTTTTGACGTAGTGACCATATCATTTGGAGTAAGAAATTTTCAGCACTTTCATCTTTCTTTCAAAGAGATACATAGAATTCTTAAACCAATGGGGTTTTTGGAAATATTAGAGTTTTCTAAACCATCAAATCCTTATATAAAAAAATTTTATCATTTTTATTCTCATTTTCTTATTCCTAGAATAGGAAGTTTTCTATCCAAAAATAATTTTGCTTACAATTACTTGCAAGAGTCTATTAAATCTTTTTCTTATTGTGGAAATAAAATGAAAAAATTTTTAAAATATTCCGGATTTAATCCCATACACTCACAAAAACTAACATTTGGAATTGTATCTATTTATTTATCCAAAAAAATAATCTAATATAATGAAGTATTTGTCTGGATATTTCACTTCTGTTTTTCTTAAAAGAAGAATAAAAAGAATAGAGTCGATCATTCGTCATCCAATAGAAATACAATACAAATTAATTCATCAACTGATTGCTTATGCTAAAAATACGGAATTTGGAAAAAAACATGGATTCCACGATATCAAAAAATATCAACAATTCTCTGAAAGAATACCTATATGCAAATATACCGATTTAAAACCTATAATTGAAAGAATTCGTAAAGGCGAAAAGAATCTATTATGGCCAGGAAAAGTAAAATGGTTTGCTAGATCTTCTGGAACTACAAGTACAAAAAGTAAGTATATTCCTGTCACAAAATTATCCATGCATGAATGTCACTATAAAGCGGGAAAAGATATGTTGTCTATATATATTCATAATCATCCAAAAACAAAAATATTCTTTGGAAAAGCTTTGCGTTTAGGAGGAAGTCACGAATTATATAGAAATTATAATACTTTTTATGGAGATTTGTCTTCTATTTTAATCAAGAATATGCCTTTTTGGGCAGAAAATATTAGTATTCCTAGAAAAAAAGTAGCTTTAATGAGTGAATGGGAAGATAAATTAAAAACTCTTGTTAGAGAAACTGCTCAAAAAGATGTTCGTATTTTATTAGGAGTTTGTTCTTGGGTGCTAATCTTTTTAAATTATTTATTAAAAAAAATTGACAAAAAAAAAATTGATGACATATGGCCACATATAGAGGTCATATTTCATGGAGGCGTAAGTTTTAAACCATATAGAGAACAATATAATGATTTATTTAGTCATTCTGTAAATTACTATGACGTATACAGTGCTTCAGAAGGATTTTTTGCTGTACAGGATCAAAAAAACGTAGAAGATCTTTTACTTTTATTGGATCATGGAATTTTTTATGAATTTATTCCTATGGAAGAGATTCATAATCCTTATCCAAAAATAATTCCCATTGAAAAAGTCGAATTAAAAAAAAATTACGCATTAGTGGTTTCCACCAATGCTGGACTTTGGAGATATATAGTTGGAGATACTATCAAATTTACCAGTTTATCTCCGTACAGGATTTCTATTTCTGGAAGAACGAACCACTATATTAATACTTTTGGAGAAGAATTAATCATAGAGAATGCAGAAAAAGCCTTAAATATAACTTGCATAAAAACAGATTCTATCATTCATGAATATACAGCTGGTCCCATTTATATGAATCAAAAAAATTCTGGGGCTCATGAATGGATTATCGAATTCAAAAAAAAACCAAAAGATTTATCTTATTTTCGGGATACTTTAGATAATGAATTAAAATCATTGAATTCTGATTATGAAATTAAAAGATATAAAAACATGATATTACGTCCTCCAGTAATATCCGTAGCTAGAAATGGATTATTTTACGATTGGTTAAAAAAACACAAAAAACTAGGTGGTCAAAATAAAATACCGCGTCTCTCTAATGATAGAAAATATATAGATTCTCTTTCTATGCTAAACATGAAATGATAGATATCATAAAAAAAACACATATTAGCAAAATATTTTTAACTTTATTATCCGTAAACGTAAAGAGATATTATATGTATGTATTTGACTGCAGAGAAAAAAAAAGAAATATTTAAGACTTATGGAACCTCTGTTTTCGACACAGGGTCTTCCAAAGCTCAAGTAGCTTTATTTACTTATCGTATTAATCATTTAAGTAAACATCTTAAGAATAACAAAAAGGATTTTAATACAGAAAGAGCACTAGTAAAATTGGTAGGAAAAAGAAAAAAATTATTGAAATATATAGAAAAAAAGGATATGAATAGTTATAAAAAAATTATTCAACTCCTAGGATTAAGAAAATGATCATTGCATGCATGTGATTGTGATTTCTTCTAATTGTTTCTTTTTGTTATAATAATCCATAAAGAATAAAATATGCCAGATACACTAAAAGAAATCATATCTTTAGAAGATGGTCGTACGATTGTTATAGAAACAGGAGAAATAGCTAGACAAGCAGATGGAGCTGCCGTCGTCCGGGCAAAAAACACCATACTATTAGCTACTGTAGTAATTTCTAAAGAAATAAAAAATGAGATTAATTTTTTACCATTAACAGTAGATTACAGAGAAAAATATTCTGCGGGTGGAAAAATTCCTGGTGGATTTATCAAAAGAGAAGGAAGACCTTCTGATGAGGAGATTTTGACAATGAGATTAGTTGATCGTGTATTAAGGCCTACTTTTTCAGAATTTTTTCGAAATGAAATACAAATCATGATCTCCCTATTATCATATGATAAAACGGTTTTACCAGATGAATTAGCTGGATTGGCCGCTTCCACAGCTTTATCCGTGGCTGGAATCCCATTCAATGGGCCTATATCAGAAATTCGTATTATCCGCGTAAATGGTAAATTCATTATAAATCCAAGTTTAGATCAATTGGAAAAAGCAGATATAGATTTAATAGTAGGAGCTTCTGAGCATTCCATTATCATGATAGAAGGGGAGATGAAAGAAATTACAGAGAAAGAATTTTTGCAAGCTATAAATATAGCTCATAATGCCATAAAACCTCAAATAGAAGCTCAAAAAAGATTGGTAAAAAAAATTCCAAAACATCGTTTTTTTGACTTTAAAGAGAACAATAGGATCTATCATTCATTAGAGAAGGAATTTTTAGAAAAAGAACTTTTTTCTTTTTCTTACGAAAAAATTTATGGAATTTACAAAGATTTTTTGGATAAAAAAACTAGGTCTATTCAAGAAAAAACTATTTTAAATAATTTTAAAAAAAATTTATCCATAGAAGAGAGGGATAAAAATGAAATTTTTATTGATCAATATTATGAAGAGATTAAAAAAAAAGTAGTCCGACATATGATCTTGGATGAAGGAATTCGACTAGATGGTCGAAATAACAAACAAATACGTTCTGTATGGGGGATTGTGGATTATCTTCCTGGAGTTCATGGGTCCGCTTTATTCTCGAGAGGAGAAACTCAATCGTTAACTACTGTAACATTAGGTTCATCTTTGGATGCCAATAAAATTGATAATGTGATTATGGAGAACCAGGAAAAATTTTATCTACATTATAATTTTCCTCCTTTTTCTACAGGAGAAATACGTCCAATTAGAGGAGTCTCTAGACGTGAAGTAGGCCATGGAAATTTAGCACAACGTGCCTTAAAAAATGTGATCCCTGATAATAATCCATATACAATTCGTGTAGTTTCGGATATTTTAGAATCTAATGGATCTTCTTCTATGGCAACAGTTTGTGCAGCTAGTTTAGCCTTAATGGATGCAGGTATAACTATTGAAAATCCTGTTTCCGGTATTGCTATGGGATTATTCACAGATAAAGAAAAAAAAGTTATTCTATCTGATATTATGGGAGATGAAGACGGATTTGGAGAACTTGATTTTAAAATAACAGGAACAAAAAATGGAATAACAGCATGTCAAATGGATGTAAAAAAAATACAAGGATTGACTAATGATCTTTTAAATCAGATTTTAATGCAAGCTTTAGAAGGTCGTCTGTTTATTCTAAAAAAAATGCTAGAAATTTTACCAAAATATAGAAATAAACTAAAACCTAACGCTCCTAAAATATATACTTTCAATATTCCTAAAGATTTCATAGGTGCGGTTATTGGTCCCGGTGGGAAAGTTATTCAAGAAATACAATCTTGTACAGATACCAGTATACTTATTGAAGAAAAAGGAGATATGGGGGCTATTGAAATTATAGGAAAAGATTATCAAAAAATGAAACAGGCCATTAATAGAATTAAAGAAATTACTTTTGTTCCTGAAATTGGAAAGGTTTATAAAGCAAAAGTAAAGTCTATAAAAGATTTTGGAGCTTTTGTAGAAATATCTAAAGGAGTGGAAGGCTTATTGCATATTTCTGAAATAGGATGGAAAAGATTAAATAATATAGAAGATGAATTGCATATTGGAGATATCATTGAAGTAAAATTTATGGGAATTGATGATAAAAACAAAAAAATGAAACTCTCTAGAAAAGTCCTTTTACCTCGTCCAAAAAAATGATTAAAAATAATAAAACTACATGAGACAACTTAAAATTACTAAACAAGTCACAAATCGTGAATCTGAATCATTAGATAAATACCTTCATGAAATAGGAAAAATTCCCCTATTGACTCCGGAAGAAGAAGTTGAATACGCTCGTAGAGCAAGAGAAGGGGATTCTTCTGCTATAGAAAAACTTGTTAATGCAAATTTACGTTTTGTAGTTTCTGTAGCTAAACAGTATCAAAATCAAGGATTAAGTTTATGTGATTTAATTAATGAAGGGAATTTAGGTTTAATAAAAGGAATTTTACGTTTTGATGAAACTAGAGGATTTAAATGTATTTCTTATGTGGTTTGGTGGATCAGGCAAGCTATTTTACAAGCTATAGCAGAACAGTCCCGTTCAATTCGTCAACCAACAAACAAATTAGCTTTATTGAACAAAATCCTCAAAACTCTAGCTCAATTAGAGCAAGAACTTCAAAGAACACCTTCTGCGAGAGAAATAGCAGAACATTTAGATATGAATGAAAAAGATGTGGAGGAGTCTATCAAAAATTCAGGAAGACATGTCTCTATGGATGCTCCTTTAATAGAAGGGGAGGATTCTAATTTGTATGATTTGGTAAGGTCCGATGAATCTCCTCGTCCAGATGAACATTTAGAAAAAGAATCTCTTCGTAAAGATATAAAAAGAATTTTGGAAACTTTAAGCGAAAGAGAACGTCGTGTTATCATATTACATTTTGGGTTGAATGGATCTCCACCTATGACTCTAGAAGAAGTTGGACAATCTTGCGATTTAACCAGAGAACGGGTAAGACAAATTGAGAGCATAGCTTTAAAAAGATTGAAACATTCTTCTAGAAGCAAAATACTTAAACCTTATTTAGGATAATAATTTCAATCTATGAGACCTCGAAGGGATTCGAACCCATAACCTTCTGATCCGTAGTCAGATGCTCTATCCTATTAAGCTACGAGGCCTATAAAAAAAACAAGAAGATATTAAGATTGAATAATTTTCAAAAATTTTTCGATTTCTAGTGAATAATTTCCTACAAGACCTCCATCTATATCTTCTTGATAAAAAAGATTTCTTGCATTAAGATCGTTTATACTTCCTCCATATAAAATAGACATTTTTTTTGAAACGGTTTCTCCATATTTATCTATAAATAAGGATCGAATATATCGATGCATGGTCTGTGCTTCTTCAGGAGAAGCTGTTTTTCCAGTTCCAATAGCCCATATAGGCTCATAAGCCATGATAAGATTACTAATTTCTTCTAAAGAACAATAAAAGACGGTTTCTTCCAATTGTTTTTTAACTATCAGAAATTGTTCGTTTTTTTCTCTTTCCAATGCAGTTTCTCCGATACAAAAAATAATATGAAAACCATATTTTAATGCTATTTTAATCTTTTTTAGTAAGATATCATTTGTTTCATAAAAATATTTTCTCCGCTCACTGTGTCCTAATATCACTTTATGAATTCCTATAGATTTTAGCATGGAAGCAGATACTTCTCCCGTATAAGATCCATTTTCCATTTGACAAATATTTTGTGCCGCAAGACTCAAAGAACTTCCCTGTAATATTTGATTTGAAATATGCAAGAAAGGAAAAGATGGAGCAATAATTATTTTTTTTTTGTCATTAATTTTTTTTTCAAAAAGAATTTTTAATAAATTTCTGAGAAAAAAAGTTGTCTCATAGAAATCATGATTCATTTTCCAATTCGCAATTACAATTTTTTTTTTCATTTATATTCTTAATTCTATTTATATCTATAACATAGATGAAAGATAATCCAATTTTAATTTCTTTTTTTAGGAATATTTATCATTGATAAAAATATAGTCATATTTAACATTTTTAAACAGATATTTTCTAATTTATTGTATAAAATTTTTGTTTCTTTTTGTTTCAAATACAAAATTTCTTCTAATAGGTTTTCTATTGAAATCCTTTCATTTTGGGTATGTTCACCATATAAATCTTTGAGTTGATCAAATTTTTGAATATAAATGTTCATGACTTCAGAATGAGAAACCTTTTTTTTAAAATCAATATTTAATTTTATTAATGTAATTACAATATAATTAATCACATCTATAAATGTATCTATAATTTTCTCTTCTTTTACTTCTTGAAATCCCCTTTTTTGAATATTTTGAATACGAACTACTTTCATAAAAATTTGATCTATTATAGAAGATATTTTGATCTCTTTCCATGAAAGATCATAAAATTTTAATTTTTCTTTAAATAATTCTTGACATTTTTTCATGATAAAATCAATATAAATATGATTCATATCATTTAATTATATATATATGTATGTAAGTGTAAAAATAGTTTTTTAATGACAATTAATTGTGGGGGGACCTTATTGTGTTTTAAAGAACCAAAAATTATGGGTATAGTTAATATCACTCCTGATTCTTTTTATGATGGAGGAAAGCTAAAATCCGAACTTCATATGCTAAGACATGTAGAAAATTTATTAAAAGAAGGATCTGATTTTATCGATGTTGGAGGTTGTTCTACTCGTCCATGGTCTAAATTTCCTACAGAAGAAGAAGAAATCAATAGGGTCATTCCGTCTATTCGTTCCATCCTAAAAACATTTCCAAATACTAGAATATCTATAGATACTTTCCGTAGTAAAGTAGCAAAAATAGCTGTAGAAGAAGGAGCTTTAATTATAAATGATGTTTCTGGAGGAAATCTAGATAAAAAAATGTTTTCCTTATTATCGAAACTTAGGATTCCATATATATTATGTCATATGAAGGGTATTCCTCTTAATATGCAAAAAGAACCATGTTATCAGAATACAATTATAGAAATAAACAACTTTTTTTCTCGAAAAATATCCATGTTGAAAAAACATGGAATCAATGATATCATTTTAGATCCTGGTTTTGGTTTTGGAAAAACATTACAACAAAATTTTCAATTATTAAAACATTTATCTTTGCTAGGATTTGGAGATTACCTAATTTTAGTGGGAATATCTAGAAAATCGATGATTCAAAACATTCTAAGTATTTCTTCCGAAGAATCTTTAAATGCTACTTCGATCATCCACACTATAGCTCTCTTGAAAAAAGCAAATTTTTTACGTGTACACGATGTAAAAGAAGCTGTAGAGTGTGTAAAATTGGTACAGTATTATAGGAATAATATTATATAATCTACTAAACTAATCAGTCTACATTAAAAAACGTATATTATTTTTGTTTTTATGAATCCGTTTTTTCATTATTATATTTTTTGAAAATTTCTTTCATTGATATTTTAGATGTTTTTCTGGTAGCCATCATTTTATTACAAGTATATAGACTTGTTTATAACACAGCGGCATTAAATATTTTTTACGGAATTATTGCGACTTTTGTTTTCTGGAAAATAGTAGAAGCATATGAAATGAAATACCTTAGTATAGTAATGAGTGCTTTTTTTAAAGGAGGTTTTTTAGCTTTAATCATTCTATTTCAACCAGAAATTAGAAAATTTCTTCTCATAGTTGGGAGCAAAATTTTTTTTAAAAAATTTATTATTTCTCTTTTTAGAAAATCCGGCGTTTCTGTGAAAACAGAAACAATAGATAGTATCGTAAAGGCTTGTGCTATTTTATCAGGAGATAAAACAGGAGTATTAATTGTTATTCAAATGCATCAAGATATAAAAGAATTTATCCAGAATGGAGATGAAATGGAAGCGAAAGTAAATATTCCAATTTTAGAAAGTATTTTTTATAAAAATAGTCCATTACATGATGGAGCTGTAGTTGTGATAGGAGATAAAATAGTAAGAACGAGAGCCATACTTCCCGTTTCTTACAACAAAGAAATTCCATCTCGTTTAGGTCTTCGTCACAGAGCTGCCATTGGGTTATCCGAAAAAACAGATGCAATCTGTCTGGTTATTTCCGAAGAAACAGGTTATATTTCTTATATTAAAGATCAAAAAAGAACAGTAATTACTAACATTAATAATTTAAAGATGAAACTGGAAAAGGATATTCTGTAGGAGGATCTATTCATTTTTACTAAATTAGATCTGTGAAAACACAAGATTTGTATAGAGTGTATACTATTTCTTCCGGGATAGAAATAAATAGTAAAAAAGTCAAAAATGGCTCCATTTTTTTTGCTTTAAAAGGAAACAATTTTGATGGAAATCAGTTTGCTCATGAGGCAATTTCAAATGGAGCCATGATGGCTATTGTAGATAATAAAAAATATTCTTTTCCTCATAAAAACATTTTTTTTGTAAAAAATGCTTTATGTTCTTTACAAAAATTGGCTCGATATCATCGATTACAACTTAATAGAGTACCCATTATTGCCATTACAGGAAGTAATGGGAAAACGACGACTAAAGAATTAACAACAGCTATTCTCTCTAAAAAATATAAAGTGGTTCATTCTACTAAAAAAAATTTCAACAATCATATAGGAATTCCATTAACCTTGTTATCTATGCCTAAAAATACACAAATTTCCGTTGTAGAAATTGGAGCAAATCAAGAAAAAGAAATACAAAAAATGTGTTCTATTATTCATCCAAACTATGGATATATAACGAATTTCGGAAAAGCTCATCTGGAAGGATTCAAAAATATGAAAGGAGTGATTCGTGGAAAATTGGAATTGTATAATTTTTTAAAAAAAAACAAAAAAAAAGTTTTTGTAAATGGAGATGATCCTATTCAATTAATTCATAGTTTAGGTATTGACAGATATATTTTTTCGGAAAGAGTTAATTCGGAAGTAGATGTCCCCATTAAATATTTTTGGAACAAAACTGATTTAAAATCGGTATTATGTATTAAAAACATGCAAATAGTTTCTTCATTGGTTGGTCCTTATAATTTGTATAATATAGCTTCTGCTATAACTATTGGAAATTATTTTCAAGTTCCTTTAAAAAAAATAAAAAAAGCTGTAGAAGACTATATTCCCAATAATCATCGTTCTCAAATTTTAGAAAGAGAAAATGTAAAAATTATAGTAGATTGTTATAATGCTAATCCTAGCAGTATGATAGGAACTCTTACATTTTTTAATCAAATTAAAGGAAATAAAATAGCTATATTAGGAGATATGTTAGAATTGGGGTCTTTTTCTAAGAATGAACATGCGAAAATCATTTCATTTTTAGAAAAAAGCAATATAAATACAATTTTCTTAATTGGAGAAATATTTTATAATACAAATAGAAATTCCTCTAATAGGATACGAAAATTTTTTCATAAAAATATTTTTATTCAATGGATTAAGAATAATTCTCTAAAAGCAGATTATATCTTAATTAAAGGATCTAGAAAAAATTCCTTAGAAAGTCTGATTCATTTCATCTAAATTCTTTGTAGATTTATATCTTAAAGATTAAATTTGTATACGATAATTTCATAAAGTTTATGAAAGAAATTACCACAGAAACTTACCTAAAGTGGTTTGAAGATATGTCTTTTTGGAGAAAATTTGAGGAAAAATGTCGTTCCCTATACTTAAAACGAAAAATTAGAGGATTTTTACATCTATATAATGGACAAGAAGCACTTCCTGCTGGGTTGACTCATGCTATGGATATGTCTAAAGATAAAATAATTACCGCTTATAGATGTCATATATTACCTATTTCTATGGGCGTAGACCCAAAAAAAGTGATGGCTGAACTCCTAGGAAAGGTCACCGGAACATCTCATGGAATGGGAGGATCAATGCATATTTTCAGCAAAAAACATCGTTTTTATGGTGGACATGGAATTGTAGGAGGACAAATTCCTCTAGGAGCTGGAATTGCTTTCGCAGATAAATATTTCAATAGAGATGCAGTCACGCTTACACTTATGGGAGATGGGGCTGTTAGACAAGGGGCTTTACATGAAACTTTTAACATGGCTATGATATGGAAACTTCCTGTTGTTTTTATATGTGAAAATAATCAATATGCTATGGGTACGTCCGTAAAAAGGAGTACAAATATAGAGGAAATTTATAAAATCGGTCATTCGTATGGAATGCCATCTTTTCCTGTAGATGGAATGGATCCTGAAAAAATAGCTAAAGCAGCTTATACAGCTATTGAAAGAGCTAGAAGTGGAAATGGATCTACATTTTTAGATATTAAAACTTATAGATATAGAGGACATTCTATGTCTGACGCGGAATCATATCGTAGTAAAGAAGAAGTTCATTCCTATAAAAAAAAGGATCCAATTTTGAAATTAAAAAAAATCATTATACAAAATAAGTGGGAAACCATAGAAAGATTAAATTCTATTGAAAATAAAATAAAAAAAGAAGTAGATTCTTGTGTCGAATTTGCAGAAAATTCGAATGATCCTTCTTTAGAACATATGTATGATGTTGTTTATAACGAATCAAATTATCCTTTTTTGGATAAAGTGATACCTTCCTGATTTTATATTATGTTACTTGTTTAATAAATATCTGAAAAATCATGGCGGAAATAATATCCATGCCCCAATTGAGTGATACAATGGAAGAGGGGACTGTAATCAAATGGAATAAAAAAGTAGGAGACAAAGTTTCCGAAGGAGACATTTTAGCAGAAATTGAAACGGATAAAGCTACTCAAGATTTTGAAATTGACGTTAGTGGAATTCTTCTTTTTATTGGCGTAAAAGAAGGGGAAAAAACACGAGTCAATGATATATTAGCCATTATTGGGAAAGAAGGAGAAGATATTAGCCATATTATTAAAAATTCAAAAGAAAAAAAAGAAAAAATCAAGGATGAAAATGTTGAAAAAATATTTTCTAATGAGAATAAAAAGAAAAATAAAGATAGGATTTTTATTTCTCCTTTAGCAAAAAAGATGGCCAAAGAAATAGGGATTTCTATCAATCAGATAAAAGGAAGTGGAGATCACGGTCGTATCATTAAAAGAGATATTGAAACATACGAAAAAACATTAGATGTAGATGTAGGTAATAATAGAAAAATCGTCTATGAAAAAATGGATGATAGACGGGTTATTCTTTCTTCTATGAGAAAAAAAATAGCTGAACATTTAACTAATTCTAAATTTACAGCTCCTCACTATTATCTCATTATTGAAATCGATGTAGAAAAAATGATACAATTAAGAAAAGATTTAAATAAAAAACTCTCTATCGAAGAAAAAATTTCTTTTAATGATATTATTATTAAAGCCGTTGCACTTTCTTTGAAAAAGAATCCTAATGTAAATACTTCATGGAAAGAAGAAGAAATAATCTATCATTCTTCCATTAATATTGGAGTTGCAGTAGCAGTCAAAGAAGGGCTGATTGTTCCAGTGATCCAAAATGCAGATCAAAAATCATTGCTACAAATATCTCAAGAAATCAAAGATAAAGTTTTACGTTCAAAGTCTAGAAAAATAAAACCAGAAGAAATAGAAAATAGTACATTTACAGTTTCAAATCTAGGGATGTATGGAATAGAATTTTTTACTTCTATCATTAATATTCCTAATTCTTCTATCCTTTCTATAGGAACTATTACAGAAAAACCCATTGTAAAAAATTCTGAAATTGCAATCGGATATGTCATGAAAGTGACTTTATCTTGTGATCACAGAATAATAGATGGATCTACAGGGAGTAATTTTCTTCAGCATTTAAAGAACCTGTTAGAAGATCCAATCCTCATATTAGTTTAATTTATTTTTTGTCGTAGAAAATATCCATGAAATAATCATTGGAAATAAAAATATAGCTACGGTAAGAAATGAAAAAAAACCCTCTAAAGAAAACGATAAAATTTTCATGGAATGAATAAAAGGAGATAATATAAGTTTTATTCCAAGTAATAAAATTACGGAAAATGCTGAATTTTTTAAGAATGGATATATATCCATGAGCTTCACAAATCCTTGAGCTGCAAATCTCATAGCTAATATTCCTATAAATACCCCTAAAAAAATTAATAAAAAGTTTTCTGATAAAGCGACAGCAGCAAATAGATTATCAATAGAAAAAGCCAAATCCATTATTTCTATAGAAAGAAGAACCATCCAAAAAGAATTTTTAAGTTTTCCATCCCTGTTTTTTTTAATAGAAGAATTCTTTGATAAAGATGAAAAAAAATGATTTAATCCAAGGTAAATTAAATATAGTCCTCCTAATGGTTTTAACCACCAAATTTTAATTAATAAAGAAGCGCATAAAAGCGCAATTCCTCTGAATAAATAAGCTCCAAAAATTCCGTATTTCAAAGCTCTTTTTCTATCTTCATCCTTCAGATCCATAATCATAGAAGCTAGCACAGCTGCATTATCTATTGATAAAATACTTTCTATAAAAAATAAATTTCCTATAATAGAAATGGAGATGATAGGATTTTCCACTATATCTAGAATATAATTTAACAAAAAGTCCTTCATTTTGATTATTAAAAACTTTGCAAAGAAAGTAAATTTCTGTAAGTCCCTTTTTTTGAAATTAAAACTTGATGTTTTCCTTGTTCTATTATTTTTCCTTTCTCTAATACGATAATATGATCTGCATTTTGGATAATAGTAGAAGATAATCGATGGGCTATAACTAATGAAGTTCTATTTTTCAACATCTTATTTAAAGCTTTTTGAACTACTATTTCGGATTCTGTATCGAGAGAATAAGTAGGTTCATCCAATATCATAATTGGAGGATTTTTTAACACCGTTCTAGCTATACAAATTCTTTGTCTTTGTCCCATAGATAATTTGTTCCCATTATATCCAATAATAGTATTATATCCTTTTGGCAATTTTTTTATGAAATCATGAGCATTAGCCATTTTAGCTGCTTGTATTACGGCTCTTGTAGAAGCTCTTTCTAAACCCAAAGCAATATTATTGAAAACAGAATCATTAAAAAGGACAGGTTCTTGCGTAACCATCCCTAATAATCTTCTATATTCTCTATTTTTTAAATATTTAATATTAATTCCGTCAATAGTTATTTCCCCTGATGAAACATCATAAAAATTAGCTAGTAAATTAGCTATAGTAGATTTTCCACTTCCAGATCTTCCTACTAAAACTATAGTTTGTCCTTTTTTTAAAGAAAAAGTTAAATTTTGAATTATAACTAATTTATTATATGTTAATGAAACATTACGAAATAAAATTTCATTTTTAAAGTGATAAATGGATTTAGACCGTGTTCGTTCTTTTGAAAGACATTTAGTATTTAATATTTCTACAATACGTTCTGCTGAAGCTTTTCCTTTTTGAATATTCGATATGGAATTAACTAAATTTTTTGCTGGATTAATAATTTGAAAAAATAATCCTACAAAAGAAAAAAGGGTTTCTGTAGCCATTCCTTTTTTTTCTAAAAAAAGTTTTCCTCCATACCAAACAATCAAAATCATTGTGATAGAACCTATAAACTCACTAACAGGAGAAGCTAATTCTTTTTTACGATTTACACGAGCGGAAAGTCTTCTTTGACATTCTGATATATTTTCAAAACGTTTTTGCATCTGATTTTCAACATTAAAAATATTTATAATTTTTGTATAATTTAAAGTTTCTTCTATTACAGAAAACAATTTTCCTAATTGATGTTGAGCTCCTATAGCGTCCTTTTTTAAACTTATACCTATAATAGATATTAAAGTTCCCATTAATGGAAGTATAACAAAGGCGTATAAAGTCAACTGATAACTCATAAAAGATAAAGTAAGCAAATGAAAAAAAACCATAATAGGAGAACTGATGATGTTAGCTAAAGAGTTAACAATAGACACTTCTATTTCATTTACATCATTAGATAATCTGGACATTAAATCTCCATTCTTTTTATCAGAAAAAAAAAATACGGGTAAAGACAATACTTTTTGATGAAAATCATTCCGAATATTTCGGACTATAGATGTTCTTATTCCTATCATGAAATATTCAGCTAAATACCTAAATATATTACGAATAAAAAAAAGAATAATGATAAAAATGCAGAATATTCCAAGCGTTTTTATTTTTCCATATTTATATGAGAAAATTTCTATATAGTAATGAAAATTTTTTTGAATAAAATTAAAAGAACCATCCAAAAAATTAATAAATGTAGTATGTTCTCCTTTTTTTTTATCAGAAACATCTAATAAAATACTCAATACAGGAGAAATAGATATTATTGATATGACTGAAAACAAAGAGTGTAAAAAATTACATGATATATTAAGAATATAATGATATTTATAAGATTTTGAATAAGCCAGAATTTTTCCAAGTGCATTCATTTAATTTCTTTAGAACACTAAACAAAGATAATTATAAAATTTTATAAGTAAACGAATAGCCAACAATATCAAAGGTTTATTTGATCTCTATTTTTTTATATTTTTACCGTAAAATCATGTAAATAGAATGCGTATAAGAAATTTTTTTACGATTTTTATCGTATCCTCACTTACTGTTATTTGTTTATACTACATTTTTTTTAGCCTTTATGTTTATAAATTAGAAAAAGATGCTTATGTGTATTCTAAAGGAAACTTAGAAATCGCAAAGAAATATCTTGAATCTAAAAAAAGAATAGGATTTATAAAATATAATCATTCTAGTGCAAAAAATAAAGTTTTAAATCTAGGCTTAGATTTAAAAGGAGGAATTAGCTTGATTTTAGAAATATCTGAAAAAGATTTATTAAAAAAATTTTCTAATAATCCAAAAAATTCTGTTTTTTTAAAAGCATTAAACCATGCAGATAAAGAAAAAGAGAAAAATCCCAATATCGATTATTTTTCTTCTTTTATAAACTTTTTTTATAGGGATAAAAAAAAATTTCAAACGAATTTTTCTATTTATGATTTATTTGATGTAGATGAAATAAACTACACAGATAAAGAACTTGAAAAGATTATTAGAAAAAAAATAGAACTATCTATTTTGGATACTTATAATATTCTTATATCTAGAATGAATAAATTTGGAGTAGTCCAACCCCATATACAAAGAATCAAGAATTCCAATCGGATTTTAATAGAATTACCTGGAATAGAAAATATAGATAGATTAAAAAATATTTTACAAAAAAAAGCAGAACTACACTTCTTCGAAATATACAATTTTCGAGAAATTCTTCCTTATTTTGAAAGAATAAATCAAATTTATTCAGTAAATGAAAAATTAGAACGATTTGAACAAAATAATTCTTCCTATGCAAGAAAAACTAGATCTTTCATAGAAATATTAAACATTTCCAAAATCAAAAAAATGGATAATAATCTTGTTGTAGGATTAGTCCATAAGAAGGATATAAACAAGATTACCAAGTTTTTAAACTCCATAGACGTTGTAGAATATTTACCATATGCTTTACGAGATGTAAAATTTTTATGGGGATCTAAATCCTATCAATATAATCATGAAAAATATACTCCATTATTTGCTGTAAAAGAAGAAAATAATTCTTTGAATGGGGATATTATTATTAGTGCATATAAATCTTTTGGCCCTTTCAACGAAATATTCATCAATATCAAAATGAATCAAGAAGGAGCTAAAAATTGGAAGATATTTACTGAAAAAAATATTGGACGAAACATAGCTATAATTCTTGATGATTTAGTTTATACAGTACCTTTTGTTAAATCAGTTATTCCTAATGGGATATCTCAAATATCTGGGAATTTATCTTTACAAGAAGCAGAAGATTTAGTTAATATACTAAGCACAGGTAGATTGCCGACTTCAGTCAAAATAATTCAATCAGAAGTGGTGGGTCCTTCTTTGGGAAAGGAAACTATACAAAAAGGAATATTTTCTTTTTGTATAGCTATTATTTTTATATTTATTTGGATGTTTTATTATTATAAAATTCCAGGAATATATGCAAACATCGCATTAATTTTTAATTTTGTATTTATACTCGGTATTCTTATTTCTATTAATTCTGTATTAACTTTTCCTGGAATTGCAGGCATTATATTAACATTAGCAATGTCCATGGATTCGTATGTTCTAATTTATGAAAGAATTAAAGAAAATATAAGAAATGGAATATCTATTTGTTCAGCTATACATAATAGTTACACTTTTCAAGGAGCTTTATCATCTATTATTGATGGACAAGTTACTACTTTATTATGCGGAATTATCTTATTTTTCTTTGGAATAGGACCTATTAAAGGATTTTCTACTACCTTAATTGTTGGAATTATTACCTCTTTTTTTTCTTCTATATGTTTGGGAAAATTATTTTTAGAGTGGCACTTAAATAAGTATAAAAAAATATCCATTAAAATATGGAGTCATAATAAAGTTTCATGGGATTTTTTATCTAAAAGAAAATTTGCTTATGCGATCTCCTTGATATGTATTTTAGGAAGTTTTATCTCCTTTTATTATAAAGGATTAAATCTTGGAATAGACTTTGTAGGAGGTCGTACTTATATCATTCGTTTTGATCGTAAGGTGATCCCAGATCATATTTCTTTTCTTTTATCTAAATATTTTATAGAAAATGGAAAACCTTCTTTTCCAAAAGTGCTTTCTTTTGGAGAAAAAAATAAAATGAAAATAGTAACTAAATACAAGATATGGAATGAAAATAACCAAGTAGATCAAGAAATTTTGGAAAAAATGTTTTTTGCATTAAAACCGTATTTTCGTACTATAGATTTCCATGATTTTAAAACTATAGATAAAGATAAATCTTTAGGAGTATTGTCATCCGAAAAAGTAGAACCTGTTATAGCAAAATATATAACTAAGAATGCTTTTATTTCAATACTTTTGTCTTTATTTGGAATGTTTTTTTATATTTTTATCAGATTTAAAAAATGGCAATTTGGATTAGGAGCTTTAGTTTCTTTGCTACATGATACAATAATTGTACTTGGTTTATTTTCTATATTTCATGAACGGTTTTATGTTTTAGAAATAGATCAAGCTTTTATCGCAGCATTGTTAACGATAATAGGTTATTCTATCAATGATACAGTAATTGTGTATGATAAAATTCGAAAATTTTCAAGTACTGAATCGTTTTCTATGAAAGAAATTATAAATAATGGGATTAATAGTTCTTTAACCAGAACCATGAATACATCGTTTATTACTATATGGGCCATATGTATTATTTTTTTCTTTGGAGGAACTACTATTCGTAGTTTTATGTTAGCTTTGTTATTTGGAGTAAGTATTGGAACTTATTCTTCTATATTTATAGCATCCTCTATTGTATATGATCTTTCTAAAAAAAAAGAAAAAAATGATAAATCCTTTATTTATTAGTTTCGAAGAAAGTTTTTTCATTATTCTCATAGCCATTATTATATTTGGTCCAAAAAAAATACCGGAGATAGCTCGTGGGATGGGAGAAGGAATAAGATATTTAAAAAATGCGAAAAATAAAATTCAGAATGATATAATACGGGGTAATATAGTAGAAAAAAAAAGATCTATTCTCAACAAAGAAAAAAAAATACATTCTTCTTCTATAAAACGTCATTGAAAATGTTTCCTGTAATCTTTTATTATTGATTTTTTGACTAATACATTTCCTATATTTTCTAACATTTTTTTTCTTAAAGAAACATTTAACATTTCTATTTCATGGGAAAAATAAGAAGGGTTCTTAGATGGATAAATATGTCTTGATGGTCTTACAAAAAAAATTCCTCTTTCTCCTAAAATGGGTTTAGATGTTTCATATAATCTTAAAGAAGAGGCAACTCCAACTACTTTTGGTTCTTGATGGTCATTAATCATAGACTCATAAAAGTTTATTTTGTAATTTTTTATGATTTTCTTGGAAAAAAAAGATGCTATTTCTTCTAAATTTAGAGTAAAAAATTTCCTTTTTTCCATATTGGATAAAAGCCTATTTATTTTTTCTCTTTTAAGAAAAGGAATCAAATTATTTTTGATTTCTTCCATAGGAAATCCTTCTTTTTGAATCTTGGAAAGATAAACGATAATATAGTCTTTATTAGAAGTAGAAAAAATATGACAGTCTCCTTCTTTTCTATTTTTATCAAAAGACCAATCAATGATTTCTTTATCGACTTCTGTTTTCAAATCATCTATATCCCATTGATTCGATCTAACATTTTTTAAAAATATAGTTTCATATCCTTCTTTTCTTGCATTATTAATAAATGTATTCAATTTATAATTTTTATTTTTTACAAAAAATTTTCTGATACGACTATAAAGTATATTTTCTGTTTTTTTAGATGGAATAAGAGTTTTTACAATTACAGCAAATTGATAAGCAGGTTGAGGGACACTTTTATTATCTATTCTAATAATATGATAACCGAATTTCGTTTCAGCAAGTCCTATCATTCCCTTTTTATTTTCCGAATCAAAAATATTAAATTTTCCAATAGAATTTTGTTCATGATATTTTAACCATCCCAAACTTCCTTGATTTTTTTTTGCATTAATTAAATCATCAGATTTTTTTATCACTAATTCATCAAATTTAGATGGATTATTTTGAATAATTTTATAAATTTGATTAGCTATCTTCTCCGCTTCTTTTTTAGTTCTTTTATTGGAAGAACGCATAGCATCTTTATGAGAAATCAATATATGACTAGATAAAACAGAATCAGAAATCATCTTTTTTCCAATTATTTTTGCCATCACATATCTATTATCTATAGGTATAGGACCAAACATACTTCCAATTTTATTATTTTTCACAACAAAATTTTGCAAAACAGGAGGAAGATTGTTTTTTAAATAGAAATTGGAATCAAAAGGTTTTTCAGACTGATTTGAAACAAATATAGAATTTTTATTGATCGATTTAAATTTATGAAATAATTTTTTCATTTTATTTTCCATATTTTTTTCATCTTCTAAAGATGGGATCGATCTAAGAATTGCAAAACTAAGACTCCTTAAATTTTCTTTCTTATAAAGAAACTTATGCTTTTTAATAAAATTTGTAATTTCATTTCTTCCTATTAAAAACATGTTATATTTATGTTCTATTTCTGAATAAGGAATGAAAATATAATCAATGATAGAAAAAAAGTTTTTTTCCTTATAATTTAATTCTCCTTCTATTAAAGAAGTATTTAATCCATACATTAACATTTCTACATATTTCTTTGCAAGAATTCTTTTGGGAATACTATTTTTTTCATAAGACCAAATATTCTTTTCTATTTCCATTTGAGAATGGGAAACGGTAGATATATTTTCTAATTTTTTTAAGTATAATTGTAATTTCTTAATATCTAAATTCCCAAAATTATCCTGTAATTCTGGAATATAACTATATATAGATTGTTTAGATATGGCATCCCAAAAATCTTTTTTTGTATTTTGTATTCCTAGTTTCATAGCTTGTTGATTTAACAATTTTTCATGAATCAATAAATTCCAAGTTTCTTTTTTTAAATGGGAATCTGATTCTCCTTGACGAAATTGTTTTAAAAATTGAAAACAATCAACATATTCTTTTATAGAAATATTTTCTCCGTTTACTTTTCCAATAATACTGGATTTTTCAGTAAAAAATTTAAATAAGACATTAGGATCTAATATAAAAGCCACCATAGCTATTCCTATAAGAAAAAATAAAACCCATGTATTTTTTCTAATTTTTTCTAAAAAACTCATCTATAAATTCTTTTTTCGAAGAAAAACTTCCTCTATTTTATTTTTAGAAACTTTTTTTATTTCAATATACAAAGTATCATTAATGATTATTTTTTCTCCATTTTTTGGAATATATCCTGTATGAAAAACAATTAGGCCACCTAAAGTTTCAAATTCTTCGTATTTAGGAATACCTAAGTTATATTTAGCATTAAGAAAATCAATTTCCAGACGAGCAGAAAATAAAAATTCATTATCATTGAATTTATTTTCCACAAATTTAATTTCATCATGTTCATCTTTTATATCTCCGAGAAATTCTTCTAGAATATCTTCTATCGTTATCATCCCAGCTGTTCCTCCATATTCATCTAATACAATGGCTATGCTTTTTTTTTTCTTAATAAGAAGATCCATTATCTCTCGAACAGGAGTAGTTACATGAACAAGTTCTACAGGTCTAATTATAGATTCTATATTCTTTGGTTTCTTTAAAATTTCTAAATAATGAATATATCCTATAATGTTGTCTATATTATTTTTATGAATCAAAATTTTTGAAAGTCCTTTTTCCGTAAATATATGACGAATCTTCTCAATAGAGGAAGTAGATATATTGGAAGAAACAATTTCTTTTCTAGGGACCATACACTCTCGTGCCTTTTTTTCAGAAAAATCTAAAGCTTTATGAAATATTTCCACTTCCGATTCTACTATGCCTTGAATGTTATTTTTTATGTTTTCTGAAACAAAATAACTTAAATCCTCTTTATCAAAAATTTTTGTTTTATCATCTTCTTTTTCTCCTAAAATTTTTAGAAAAACATTAGAAATACAAATAATAGAATTTGTGATAGGATAAAAAATTTTATATAGAATATATACTGGAACAATAAACAAACTTAACAATTCATTGGAATACACACTAAATATCATTTTAGGAATAAATTCTCCAATAATAAGAATAATAGTAGCGGATACTATTGTTTCTAATAACAAAATGCAGAAAGAATTATCGTGAATTAAAAACCATTTAGAAAGAATATATAAAAATAATTTTTCCATATAAATTCCATATATAACCAAAGATATCGTATTCCCAATTAACATTGTCGTGATAAATTTCTTTGATTGTTTAATACTTTCAGAAAGAAGTTTCGAACGCAAAGATCCTTTCTTTTTTTCTAATTCTATTTGAAACAAACTAGAAGAAATTATAGCCATTTCCATTCCAGAAAAAAAAGCAGATATAAGTATAGTAACAATAACTATACTAATATGAAAAATCATAGGATATAGGAAAAATTCCACTAATATTTTTTAGCCTAATTTCTTTGAAATCTTCAGACGCTTCCAATCCATTCATTGCATGTAATATTGTTCCGTCAGAACAATAGATAACTGTAGATAAGTTATTAAATATTTTTTTATGTCTTCTGTTCCAGTATATCTCCTCCGTTTTTAAAAAATCTCCATTTGGATTCATAATGATTATATTTCCTTTAAGATGATAAAAGAATTTTTCAGTTGATTTAACCCAATCTGCACTAAGATAAGTATACTTATTTTTTCCTTTTTCATAAATAAATAATTGCAATCCATTTGGAAACAACGTATAAATAGGATATTCTTCCATAATTGGAGAATAAATGAAAAACCGAACAAGACCTTTTTCTTTATATAAAATACTAGTACGAATAAAAATTCTATAAGGAATATCCTTTCTATTTTTTTTCTTGAAAATTTCTTTTTTTGTTTCATAACAAGAAAAAAGAGAAAGAAATAACAAAAAAAATATACTTATAAAACTTTTTAGTTTTTTACTTATTATTATTGTATTTTTGTTCTTTGGTTGGTATCTTAGCTCAGTTGGTAGAGCAAAGGACTGAAAATCCTTGTGTCCCCGGTTCGATTCCGGGAGATACCATTTAATCAAATACCTAATTCTTTCTTAACTTCTTCCGTTATGTCTACTCCTTTATTAACCAATACCCCTTTACCAGGACTACAATCATCAACTCGTATAATTGTTTGATCTTTATCCATAACTCTGTTAATAGCATTTTCTATTTTTTTATAGATAGGATTTAATAATTTATTTTGTTTTTTAGCTAGATCGTCTGCAGCGTTTTTCTGATATGCGTGAGCTCTAGCTTGTAATATCTCCAATTCTTTTTTAAGAATTGGATTTTTATTTTTCTGAAATTTTTCCGCTTTCTTATGGAATTCTTTTGCTAATTTTTCCAATGTATTCTCATGATTCTTACTTAATTTTTCCAGCTCTTTCTGAGCTACAGAAAATTCAGGCATTTTTTCTACAAGAATCAAACTATTAAGACAAACAATTTTCTGATTACATTCTTTGGAATGTAAAGAGTTTCCTTTTCCAAATATTCCAAACAACAAAAAAAACAATAAGCAATAAAAAATCGTGTTTTTTTTCATATAATTTTTGTATTTATTAATAGTTAATATAATTATAAATCTTGACCTATAATGAAATGGGTTTTCCATTTGGATTTAAGATTTTTTCCATCTATAGGATAACCTATATCTATTCCAAAAAAACCCATTGGTAACCAAAAAAGACGAAATCCAAATCCAAAGGATTTTTTCATTTTCAATGGGTTAAATTCTTGATAAGAATCACTAATATTTCCTCCTTCTATAAAAAAATTGGTCCATAATTTAGATAAATTAGAGAAATCCTTAATCAAATAACGAATTTCTAAAATTGATTTATTATAAATAACTCCACCATTCTTTGGTGTAATATAATCTGGATCATTTATATGAGAAGAATAACCCCTTAATGGAATATGATCTATATTTTCTACTAATTTAAAATTCATCGAATTTTTTATACCTCCCATATAAAATTTTTGAAATGAAAACAAGTTTTTTGTATAATACTTTCCTAATAAACCAAATTCTCCACCTATTTTCATTATCATTTTGTCTATAATTTTTTTATACCAATAAGAATTAATTTTCAATTTAAAAAACTCTACCCATTCGGATCTATTTTCTTTAAATAAAATGGAATGAGGAAGAGTAAATATACTATTCAATTGTATTTTTGATCCTCTTAAAGGGAAAACGAAATCAGGTTCACCTGAAAATCTTTGTAAAGATATTGAATAACTCAAATTATTTAATTTCAATAAATTTTTATCATAAGAAAATTTATCATAATTTATGGATAATTCTATTTTAGAATATGGATCTAAAAAGGTTAGAAGTTTATTTAACTTGACGGAAGTCCCTATTCTTTCTAAAAATCCATCATGAGAAATTTTTTCATTGGATAAAGGAAAAAAATCAATGTCCTCAGTTTGAATTGCATTTTTTTTGGAATACTTTATATTCAAAGCAAGGGAGGTCGGTTTGTCTTTTTCTATCCAAGGTTCTGTAAAAGAAAAACCATAAGATTGAAAATTTTTTCCAAATTGACAAGACAATATTAGTTTTTGTCCATCTCCTTGAGGAATTGGCTTCCATGATTTTAACTTAAAAAGATTGTTAATAGAAAAATTTCCAAAATTTAATTGTAGATTTCCAAGCAGTTTTTCCTTTCCATATCCTCCATACAATTGAATTTGGTTAGCGCTTTTTTCTGTAACACGCCATTCTAGATCTATGGTGTTGTTATTATTTGTTTGTATATAGGGATATATTCTCTTTTTATCAAAAAAATTTAAATTTATTAAACGAAATAAACTAGACTTTATTTTTTTAGGAGAAAAAAGATCACCTGGATAAATGTTTAATTCACGTCTAATAACATGATCCTTAGTAATCGTATTGCCTGATATGTGGACCTTATTTATATATACTGGTTTATTTTCTTCTATTTTTATTTCTAAATGAATTTTATTATCTTCGATCCTTTTTTCTACAGGGACTATTTTTATAAATAAATATCCTAAATCTAAATAATGTGAAATTATACTGGATATATTTGTATTTAAAATGTTATTATTAATTCCATTTTTGTCATAAATATCTCCTTTTTTATAGGATAAAATTTTTCTCAAAGAATCCGTTTTCACAATAGTATTTCCTATAAAATCAATATTTCCTATATAATATTTTTTTCCCTCAATTATCTTAATCTTTATTCCGTAATCTCCCGTATTATTTTTCCATATAGAATCTAAAATAATTTGAATATCTCTAAATCCCATTGATTGATATTTATATCGAATATTTTTGAAATCATCTTTGATATTTTCGTATACAAAATAGGAGGATTTTTCTATGATAGGAATATGGATTTTCTTTCTAGTTTTTTTCATTAGATTAAGTAATGTATTTTTAGAAAGTGATTGGTTCCCATCAAATAAAATATGTTCTATCCCAATTCTTTCTCCTTTTTTTACATATATATTTAATATGTTTTTATGATTATGAATAATGAATTGAGTTGTTATAGTCACTTCAGGATATCCTTGTTTTACATAATGATTTTTAATATCATTTTTGATATTTTGAATCAAATATTCCGGAATTTTATCTCCTGGATGTATTTTTTGTATAATAGGAAATATGGTATTTCCTATTCCTTCAACATTTATTTTATGAATTTCTATTAAATCTTCTAAATCAAAAAATAAATCAATTTCATTTTTAGAGATATTCTTTTTATATATGGATATTTTTCCAAAAAGATTACTCTTCCATAATTTTATGATAGCTTGATCGACCTTTTTTCCAGGTATATAAATTTCTTCTCCAGGAAAAATATGGGATAAACTTGAAACAAAAGAACTGTCATATTTCGTGTTGCCAATAACATAAATATTTTTTACCTTGAATTTATGATTTTCTTGATGGATCTCCATCAAATTACCCGTTATATTTTCTGTTTTAGAATAGGATATGTGCAGAAGAAAAAAAATTAACGAAAATAAGAATACATTTTTGAATTTTTTATCCAACTTTTCCAAAACGACGTTGTCTTTTTTGATAATTTATTATAGCTTTGAAAAAATCTTTTTTACGAAAATCTGGCCATAATACCTTCGTAAAATAAAGTTCCGCATAAGCAGATTGCCAAAGCAAAAAATTGCTAATTCTCTGTTCTCCACTGGTTCGAATAAGAAGATCTACATCCGGTATTTCTTTAGTATATAAATGACTTTTAAAAGAAGAGTTGTCTATGTCTCCCAAAGATAAGTGTCCCATACAAACTTTTTTAGCTATAGTTTTTGTAGCTCTTAAAATCTCTTCTCTAGCTCCATAACTTAATGCTAAAATTAATGTTACAGATGTATTATGCTTTGTTTTTTTTCTAAAAAAAAATAATTCTTCCTGAATGACATCAGAAAATTTTTCTACCTCTCCTATGGGAATAATTCTTACATTACTATCGTGTATTTCTTCTAAATGATTTTTTAAACTAGAATGAAATAAATGCATTAAATTATCTATTTCTTTTTTAGGACGATTCCAATTTTCTGAAGAAAAAACGTATAGAGTCATATAGGGGATTCCTAATTCTTTACATCCATTTATGGAATCCCTCACAGATTGCATTGCATTCTGATGTCCAAAAGTTCTTAATTTTCCTCTTTTTTCAGCCCAACGTCCGTTCCCATCCATAATGATGGCTACATGATGAGGAATATTATTTAAATCTATTTGTTCTAACAAATTTTTCATAAAAAATCATAATCCATCATTTTAATTAACAAATATAAAATAAAATAAAAAGTAAATAAATATGGCCTTCTTATTTTTTTTAATTTCTTTGATCCATCCCCCATAATAATTTTTCTCGTAAAGTTTTATAATATGTATGTTTTTCTTCTTGAAGAAGATATATGTAAAATGGAGCTTTTTTAATGTATAACTCATTATCCTTTTTTAAAGAAGTAAGTCGAGTATCCATAGATAAAGAATAATACTTGACACGACTATGTATTTTTAAATGCACTTTTTGATGATCCGAAATAATTAATGGACGGGAAAATAAATTATGTGGAGATATAGGGGTAAGAACAAAATTTTTATTTCCAGGAGTAATGATTGGTCCTCCGCAACTTAAAGAATATCCAGTAGAACCAGTAGGAGTAGAAATAATCAATCCATCAGCCCAATAAGAAGTTAAAAATTCATTATCGATATAAGCATCGATAGTGATCATAGAAACTGTTTCCTTACGGAGAATAACGATTTCATTTAATGCAAAATTAAAAAATTGATCATCATTCATGATAGAAGTTTCTAACCATAGCAAACTGCGAGGAATTAAATGAAATTTTTTATTAAAAATTTGATCCATTTTTTTTATAAAAACATCTTTGTTAAAAGTTGCTAAAAACCCTAATTTACCTGTATTCACTCCAACAATAGGAATTCCAGAATCTCTAATAAAAGTAATAGCCGACAATATGGTCCCATCTCCTCCAAAAGTGAACATTAAACTAAAATCCTTAGTTAATTCCTTGTGATGAGAAAAAACAGGAAAGTTTATATTTTTAAACTCTTCAAAGGAAGATAAAACATTAAAAAAGGATTTTTCAATGTAAATTTCTATAGAATGACTGGACACATAGCCAATGAACTGATTCATGTATGGGATATTTTTTTTTCCAAATTTTTGTCCATATAGGGCTATTTTCATTATAAATAATTAGTTTAAAATAATTTTATACAAAAAATATAAAAAGAATAACTACAAAATTAATTAACGTTGATCCAAAAAAAAGGATTACTTCATTTTTTGATTAAATTTGTTTCTCTAAAAATAAAAAATGAAACAATCTTTATTTCCTGCTAAAGTTCTCTTATTTGGAGAATACGGAATAATAGAAAATGCTAGTGGACTTTCCATTCCTCATAATTTTTATCAAGGATCTTTGAAATTCCATTCTAATTTATCTTTATCAACTAATAAAGAATTTTTACATTCTAATTCCCAATTGGAAAAATATTATAAATTTTTGTTGTTTTTGGAACAAAAAAAAAAAAACTTGGCAGAAATTGATCTTAAAAACTTATATGAAGATATTCAAAAGGGAATTTCTTTTCATTCTAATATTCCTCAAGGATATGGAATAGGAAGTTCAGGAGCATTAGTTGCCGCTGTTTATGATAAATATGCCAAAAATAAACTTTGTTTAAAAAATAAGAATATAATAATTCTAAAGAAAATATTTAGTCAAATGGAATCTTTTTTCCATGGAAAAAGTTCTGGAATAGATCCATTAATTTGTTACTTAAATCTTCCTATACTCATTCGTTCAGAAACAGATATTTCTTCCATAGGAATTCCTGAAAAGAATAATTTTCAAGGAAAAGGAGTAGGAGCGATTTTTTTAATCGATTCTGGTTTTCCCAGGAAAACATCTTCCATGATAGAATTTTTTTTCGGAAAATTAAAACACGACAGGTTTAAAAAAATATTAAAAGAAGAGTTTATGAAATACAATGAAAAATGCATTGATGCTTTTCTAAAAGGAGACTTCAAGATTTTACTTAAAAACGTTAAATTACTTTCTACTTGGGTTTTTCATCATTTTCGTCCTATGATTCCAAAAAATTTCTGGAAAATATGGGAAGAAGGTATTTTTACTAATCTTCATTATTTAAAATTATGTGGATCTGGAGGAGGAGGGTTTATCTTAGGTTTTACTCCAAATTATGAAATATCTAGAGAAAAATTAAAACAATATGCAACAGAAGTTCTTTTTCGTTTTTAATCAAAAATAATGAAAATGAATCAAAAAAAGATAGGAAAAGAAAAGTTTATCAGATTAAATCATTACTTATCTAATGCTGGTATTGCTTCTAGAAGAGAAGCAGATAAATTAATTCAATCAGGAATCATAGAAGTTAATGGAAAAATCGTCACAAAATTGGGAACTGTTGTACACAGAAGTGATGTCATCAAATTTCATGGAAATAGAATCAAAAACAAGAAAAAAATATATATACTCCTTAATAAACCTAAGGGTTATATTACTTCGACACGTGATCCTTTTAACAGAAAAACTGTCATGAATTTAATTCCAAATTTACAGGATTATAGAATTTATCCTGTTGGGAGATTGGATCGTTTAACTACAGGAGTTTTACTTCTTACTAACGATGGACTTATAACTGAAAAATTAACTCATCCAAAATATAAAGTACAAAAAATATATCTAGTTGTATTGAATAAAACCATACACTATCAAGATTTAGATATAATCAGACAAGGAAAAATATATCTGAATGAAGGAAAAGTAAAAATAGATTTTATCCATCAATATGCAAAAAATATAGTAAAAATTGGATTGCATATAGGATGGAATAGAGTAATTAGACGTATTTTTAAAAAACTTACCTATCAAGTAATTCAACTGGAAAGAGTTCATTTTGGAGGATTTACTAATAAAAATCTTAAAATAGGAAGCTGGTGTTTTTTAAGTAAACAAGAAGTAGATCATACTGTAAGAAATTTATTTCATGAAAAAAATAAGCATAATCAATGGTCCTAATTTAAATCTTTTGGGAAAAAGAGAGCCAGAATTATACGGAACCGTAAATTTTGTAGATTATTTAAACAAACTAAAAAAGAAAAAAATTTTTTCTGATATGGACATCACTTATTATCAAAGTAATCATGAAGGAAAAATTATAGATATTTTACATGCTATAGGTTTTCAATCAGATGGAATTGTTCTCAATGCAGGAGCTTATACTCATACTTCTTTGGGGATTGCTGATGCTATTAAATCTATTCCTGCCCCCGTTATAGAAATTCATATTTCTAATATTCATTCAAGGGAATCTTTCAGAAAAAAATCCTTTTTATCTTCTGTTTGTCAGGGAACTATTTTCGGTTTTGGATTAAAGTCTTATGAATTAGGGATATTCAGTTTTTACTCGTAAAATTTTTTTTATAAATATCATTAAGATTTTGAATATATTGGATGATTTTATCTCTTCCATTTCTATTTTTGATGGATACTTTAAAGTATTTCGGCATTGAAAAAAGGATTCTTTCAATTTGATTTTTACAAAAATCTATATTCTTATTAAGAATCATTGGATGGATTTTATCCGTTTTTGTAAAAACAATGCAAAAATGGATTTGGAAAATTTTCAATTTTTGTATGAAATATAGATCTAATTTCTGCATACATATCCTGCTATCTATCAATAGAAATATATTAACTAGATTTTTTCTATAAAAAATATAATCCATCATCAACTTTTGTGTTTGATCTTTTTTATTTTGACAGATTGAAGAATATCCGTATCCAGGTAAATCTATTAAATACCATTTATGATTGATTAAAAAAGGATTCACGAATTGTGTTCTTCCTGGAGTCGAAGAAACTTTAGCTAATTTCCTTCGATTAGTGATCCAATTAATTAAACTTGATTTACCTACATTAGAACGTCCAATAAAAGCATATTCAGGAAAATTATAAAGAAATAATTGATTGGATTGTATCTTACTTCCTTCAAATTTTACAGAAAAAATTTTCATGATTTAAATTAAATTTAGAAAGCCACTTTTCTAATATTTTTATAAATTCTTGAGGATGTTCCATCATAGGAACATGTCCACATTTATCTATCCAATATAATTCTGAATGAGGTAGTAACCTATGAAATTCTTCCGCGACTTCTGGTGGAGTAACATGATCTTGTTTTCCCCAAATCAAACAAATCGGCTGTTGAATAACAGATAAATCTTTAGACATGTTATATTTCATAGCACTCTTTGCAATATATAAAGTTTTCATCCCCTTTTTTTTATCATTAACAATATGAAAAACTTCATCTACTAATTCTTTGGTAGCTATTTTAGGATCATAAAAAACTTCTTGAGATTTTTTTCTGATATATTCATAATTTTCTCTTTTAGGAACAGCATCTCCAAAAGCTTTTTCAAATAAACCAGAACTTCCTGTAAGAACTACAGAATGTACTAAATCTATTCTTTTTTTTGCGACAATTAAAGCTATATGTCCTCCGAGAGAATTACCTATTAATGTAGCTTTTTCGATTCCTATTTCTATCAATAATTGAATAACATATTTAGATAAGTTAGAAATATTTGTAAGAAATAGAGGCATGTTATAAAGAGGGAGTCTAGGAATAATTACTTTGTATCCTTTTTTTGGAAAAAAATCTAAAAGAGCATTAAAATTACTTAAACCTCCCATCAATCCATGAAGCAATACCAATGGATGACCTGATCCCTCTTTGATATAAGAAAACTTTTTTTCTTTATTTAAAAATGAACATAACATATTATATAATATATATTCACAAATACAAAATATTAAGTATTTTCTTTACATTTTTTTTGAATAATAAAATAAGCAGCCTTTGCAGCCATTTCTTCCGATTTTTTTTTTGAAGAACCTCTTCCTTCCGTTTGAATTCCACATTCAGATATAGTAAATTCAGAAAAATAAGTGATCACATGTTTATTTTTTTCTTCAATTTTTTCTTTTTTCTCCCTAAAAGTGTTGAAATTTATAATAAATTTATTTTTTTGAGACCATTCGATTACCCAAACTTTATAACTAGAAATTTCCTTTTGTAATTGCGTGATATTTACATGATAATGTAATATTTTCTTATAGACAAAATTTTTACAACCTTGATATCCGATCTCCAAATAAATAAATCCTATTAAAGCTTCTAAAGTATTTCCCAATATATTCTCAGATATAATAGGTTGATTCTTTTGAAAAAAGACTTCTGTAAGGGTCAATTTTTTAGAAATTTCATTTAAATTTTTTCTGCATACAATTTTAGATCGAACTTGAGTTAATTCTCCTTCTTTTTTCTCAGGAAGTTTTTCACATAAAAAATGTGAAATAATAGAATTCAATACCGCATCTCCCAAAAATTCTAATCTTTGAAAATATAAAAAATGATTTTTATCCACAGTCTTTTTTTTTGTTGAAAAACTGTAGATGAATACATCTTTCAAAAGTTTTAAATTTTTTGGACAAAATCCTAATATTTTTTCCAATCTACTAACTAAAATAGAATTTTTTTCCTCTTCTTGAAAAAAAATATCATCAGATAACATCTATTTTCTTAAATAAAATACAAACATTATGTCCTCCAAAACCAAAAGTATTACATATGCTAATTTTCACTTCTCTCTTTATTGCCTCATTTGGAGTAAAACTAATTTTTTGATCTATTTTTTTGTCTACATGAAATAAGTTAATAGTTGGAGGTATGATTTTTTTACTTAAAGGAAGTATAGCCGCTATAGCTTCTATAGCTCCTGCAGCACCCAATAAATGACCTGTCATCGATTTAGTAGAATTGATATCAATATTATAGACATTATCATGAAAAACTTTTTGAATAGCTTTCACCTCAGCCAGATCTCCTAAAATCGTAGAAGTTCCATGTGCATTGATATGATCGACTTGCTCATCCCCAATTCCAGCATCTTCTATAGCCGTTTTCATCGCTATAACTATTCCTTTGCCTTCTGGGTGTGGAGCTGTAATATGATAAGCATCTCCAGACATGCCGACTCCCCCTATTTCTGCATATATATTGGCTCCTCTTCTTTTAGCATGTTTGTATTCTTCCAGAATAAGACATCCAGCACCTTCTCCTAAGACAAACCCATCTCTATTCCTATCAAAAGGACGTGAGGCTGTTTTATAATCATTATTTCTAGTGGACAATGCGTGTAGAGCATTAAAGCCTCCTACTCCACTTTGTGTGATAGCTGCTTCAGATCCACCAGTTACCATAATATCAGCTTTTCCTAAACATATTAAATGATAAGCATCTACAATAGCATTAGAAGACGATGCACAAGCGGATACAGTAGCGTAATTAGGACCGTGAAGTCCATAATTCATAGAAATAAAACCGGCCGTAATATCTATAAGCATTTTTGGAATGAAAAAAGGGCTAAATCTAGGATTTTTTCCTCCATTTACATAATCTGAAATAGATTCTTCTAAATTCAAAAGACCGCCTATTCCAGACGCCCAAATAACACCAATACGTTCTTTTTTTTCTTTAGAAAAATTTATTCCACTGTTTTTTATAGCTTCAGATGAGGCTACAATACCATACTGTGCGCAAGGATCCAATTTTCTTTGTTCTTTTTTACTGAAAAAAATATCTGGATCATAATTTTTTAACTCACAAGCAAATTTCGTTTTATATTTTTTAGTATCAAAATAGGTAATAGGTGCGGATCCGCTTTTTCCACTAATAAGAGATATCCAGTATTCTTCTACATTATTTCCTATTGGGGTAATAGAACCAATACCGGTAACTACTACTCTCTTTAATTTCTTCATCATAAATAAAGAAATAAATAATCAGGAATCTAATCAGAATGTATATTTTCCATTTTATTATGGTCATTTAATAGATCTTCTATAGCCTGTATAGCTTCACCTACAGTAGTGATCTTTTCTGCTTTTTCATCAGAAATACTAATATTAAATTCCTTTTCAAATTCCATAATCAGTTCCACTATATCTAAGGAATCTGCACCTAAATCGTTAGTAAAACTAGCAGTAGGAAGAATTTCGCTTTCTTCCACATTTAATTTTTCTACGATAAGGGCTTTGACTCTTGATGTAATATCCGACATAGGATCATAATTTTTGTTTTTTCTGGTACAAAATTAGTAAACTTTTGTAAATCATATATAAATTTGTCTTGGTAAGCAATAGTAGTTAGTAGTAGTAATACAATAGTATATGAGTTCTCTTTCTTTAGAAAATTATGGAATTTTGAATTCTTCAAACAACAATTGGCAATTATCCCCAGAAGAATTACAAAATATAGTCATCCAAAATGGAATGGGCCAAGAAACACAATCAGGAGTTTTAGCTGTTAATACCGGAATGTTCACCGGAAGATCCCCTAAAGATCGATTTATTGTAAAGGATAATATCACAGAAAAGAAAGTTTGGTGGGATGAAAAATTCAATCATCCTTTTGATCCAGAAAAATTTGATAATTTATATAAAAAAGTAGTCCGATACTTGTCTGGAAAACAATTATATGTAAGAGATGGATATCTTTGTTCAGACAAACGTTATCAACTAAACATTCGTTCTATTAGTGAATATCCATGGTCTGATCTATTTATATACAATCTTTTTTTTCGTATTTCAAAAATAGAAAACATTTTGCCAGATTGGTTATTATTGTGTGCTCCAGGATTTCAAGCTAATCCAAAAACAGATGGAACACGGGAAAAAAATTTTTCCATATTAAATTTTCAAAAAAAAATTGTCCTGATCGGTGGATCAGGATATACAGGAGAAATAAAAAAATCCATTTTTTCTGTTTTAAATTTTATACTTCCTACGTATAAAAACGTATTTCCTATGCATTGTGCAGCAAATATTGGA
The DNA here is from genome assembly GCF_014251735.1 of Blattabacterium cuenoti. Classification (NCBI taxonomy): domain Bacteria; kingdom Pseudomonadati; phylum Bacteroidota; class Flavobacteriia; order Flavobacteriales; family Blattabacteriaceae; genus Blattabacterium; species Blattabacterium cuenoti. The sequence continues at coordinate 580,805 of NZ_CP059197.1, forward strand.
AAGCATACAAAAGACACCGCTATTTTTTTTGGATTGTCCGGAACCGGTAAAACCACTATTTCCAATGATGTGAATAGGAAATTAATAGGTGACGATGAACATGGATGGACATATGATGATATTATTTTCAATTTTGAAGGAGGTTGTTATGCAAAAATATTGGGTATCTCCAAAGAAAGAGAACCGATGATCTATCATGCTATAAAAAGGGGAGCCATGTTGGAAAACGTGGTTTTTAAAAAAGGAACTAAAGAAGTAGATTTTTTCAATGATTCTATCACGCAAAATATGCGAATAAGTTATCCTATTTATTTCATAAAAAATATTGAAAAAAAATTATTATCTTCCAATATAAGGAATATTTTTTTTCTAACTTATGATGCTTTTGGAGTATTACCTCCTATAGCTAAACTCAATAAAGAACAATCTGCCTATTATTTTTTATTGGGATATACTTCTAAAGTAGCTGGAACAGAATTAAATATAAAAAAACCACAAGCCACTTTTTCTTCTTGTTTTGGAGCTCCATTTATGCCGTTACATCCAGTTACATACACAAAAATGTTAATAGAAAAATTAAAAAATACAAAAATAAACGTATGGATGGTAAATACGGGATTAATATCTGGTGGAGAAACTTTAGGTTCTCGTATTAAATTAAAAGATACACGAAAACTTGTACAATGTGCTTTAGATGGATGTTTATCTAGAGTTCATTATGAAAAGTATCCGATTTTCAATTTTCAAATTCCTAAATATTGTCCAGGTATTTCTTCCGAAATATTAAATCCAAAAAACACTTGGAAAAATAAGAAACTATATCAAGATCAAGTAGAAAAACTAGTCAAGAAATTCATAAAAAATTTTGATACATATAGAAAATATGCGGATAAAAATATTTCTTATGAAGAACCAAAAATAGAACAATAAATATTATCATCGTTAGTCATAGTTTACTATTCGATTTCATATATTCCCTGACATACTTTCCAAGTATATCATATTCTATGTTAACAATATCTCCAATTTTCAGAAATTGGAGATTAGTTGTTTCATATGTATAAGGGATTATAGAAACATTAAATATATATCTTGTACATTTTATTATGGTTAAACTGATCCCATTTACAGCAATGGATCCTTTTTCTACAGCTAATCCAGCTAAATCTTTTTTGGACTTAAAAGAAAATAACCAACTTCCATTTTTATTTTCTATATCCAAAACTTCACCTGTGGTATCTACATGTCCTTGTACTATATGTCCATCAAATCTTTCATTAATTTTCATACTACGTTCTAAATTCACTTCATCTTTTATCTTTAAAATATTTAAATTAGTACAACGTAAAGTTTCTTCTGAAGCAATTACGGAATAATTTTTTTTTTGCACATCTGTAATGGTGAAACATACTCCGTTATGGGATATGCTTTGATTAATTTTTATCCTATCTGAAAATGGATTTTTAAAAGTAATACAAAGATTATTCTTTTGATGATCTAATCCATGTACGTGAGTCGTACATTCTATAATTCCAGTAAACATGATTGAAAATTATTCATAATTTTTTTAAATTAAAATATTTATTTCACATTTATATTATTCATGTGATGAATTATAGAAAAAATAAAATTAAAGTAGGTGTTTCCACAGGAGACATCAATGGGATAGGAATAGAAATTTTTTTAAAAGTATGTCGTAAAAAAAAACTTTTGGATTTTTTTACTCCTATATTATTTGGATCTACAAAATTATGTTCTTATTACAAAAAGATTCTAAATATTGAAGTAAATAACATACGAGAAATAAAAAATTTAAAAGATATTGTAGATTATAAAATAAATGTTCTAAATATTTGGAAGGGGGATATCAAATTTGATTTAATAAAAATTAACCAAGATTCAGGAAAATATCCGATTTCATCTTTAAAAAACGCAACAAAAGCTTTGAAAGAAGGAAAAATAGATGTTCTTGTTACAGCCCCTGTTAATAAAAATTGGATGAATTACAAAGGATTTTCTTTTTTTGGTCATACTGAATATTTGCAAAATATTTTAGAAGGGGAATCACTAATGCTCATGATTCATGATACTTTAAAAATTGCTTTAGTGACTAATCACTTGCCATTAAAAAATGTCACTCATGAAATTACTACAAAGAAAATTATAAAATCTATCAAAATTTTACATAAATCTTTAATAATAGATTTCGCTATAGAAAAACCTAAAATTGCAGTTTTAGGATGTAACCCTCATTCAGGTGAAAATGGATTAATAGGAGACGAAGAAACAACGAAGATAAAACCAGCTATTGATAGTTTATTTCAAAAACAAGGATTTTTAGTTTTTGGTCCATATTCTCCAGATGGCTTTTTTGGAAACCAACATTATCGAAATTTCGATGCTATTTTAGCTATGTATCACGATCAAGGTTTAATTCCTTTTAAAACATTAACTTTTAATGAAGGGGTTAATTTCACTGCAGGTCTTTCTCACATACGTACATCTCCAGATCATGGGGTAGCATATGATATAGCAAAAAAAGGTATTGCTAATGAAAATTCTTTTGAAGAAGCTATTTTTAGTGCTATAAAAATATTCAAAAATAGAAAAGAATATATGATGAATCAAAATGGAATATGATCTACAAAATAATAGAAACCATATTATTTTTTACTTGTAAGATTCCACCTGCTATTTGTATTTTCAAATTTTTTCCATCATAGAATGGTTTCAATTTTAATATTCCATCTTTTAATATAGAAATAAATGGAGCGTGATTTTCTAATATTTGAAAATAACCATTTAATCCAGGAGCTACAATAGATGTAGCTTTATCTCGATATAATATTTTTTCGAAATTTATAATTGTTACTTGCATAGAAAAAAGATTTATGAGGACAACATTTTTTTCCCAGTTTCTATAACTTGTTCAATGGTCCCTTTTAAATTAAAAGCCATTTCCGGAAAATTATCCAATTCTCCATCCATGATCATATTAAAACCTTTAATTGTATCTTCTATTTTCACAAATTCTCCTTCAATACCTGTAAACTGTTTTGCAACATGAAATGGTTGGGATAAAAAACGTTGAACGCGTCTAGCACGAGAAACTATTAATTTGTCTTCTTCACTAAGTTCCTCTATTCCTAAAATCGCAATAATATCTTGTAAAGAATTGTATTTCTGTAAAATTTCTTTCACGCGTAGAGCACAATCATAGTGATTTTGATTTATGATATCCGGAGATAAAATTCTAGAAGTGGAATCTAATGGATCTATAGCCGGATAAATTCCTAAAGAAGCTATTTTTCTTGAAAGAACAGTTGTGGCATCTAAGTGTGAAAATGTAATTGCAGGTGCTGGATCAGTTAAATCATCTGCAGGAACATAAACAGCCTGTACAGAAGTGATAGAACCATTTTTCGTAGAGGTTATTCTCTCTTGCATGGCTCCCATTTCAGATGACAAAGTAGGTTGATAACCCACAGATGAAGGAATTCTCCCCAACAATGCGGAAATCTCTGATCCAGCTTGAGTAAACCTAAATATATTATCTATAAAAAACAAAACATCTTGTCCTTTCTTTTCTCCAATATTTTGATCTCTATAGTATTCCGCTAAAGTTAATCCAGATAAAGCCACTCTAGCCCTCGCTCCAGGAGGTTCATTCATTTGTCCAAAAACAAAAGCGGCTTTAGATTCCTTTAAAACTTCTTTATCTACTTTAGAAATATCCCATCCTCCTTGTTTCATAGATTCCATAAATGAATCCCCATATTTTATAATTCCTGATTCTAACATTTCTCGTAATAAATCATTTCCCTCTCTAGTTCGTTCTCCTACACCAGCAAATACAGAACGTCCTCCATGTCCTTTAGCCACATTATTAATTAACTCTTGTATTAACACTGTTTTTCCTACCCCTGCTCCTCCAAATAACCCAATTTTACCTCCTTTTGGATAAGGTTCTATCAGATCAATTACTTTAATTCCTGTATATAATATTTCTGTATCTGTCGATAAATCCTTAAATGCTGGAGCATGGTTATGAATAGGTCTTACTTGAACTTGAGATCGATCCAAATTGCCTAATCCATCTATTGGATCTCCTAAAACATTAAAAACACGTCCATTAATACTTTCTCCTATAGGCATACTAATCGGTCCTCCTAAAAATTCTACTTCTTGACCTCTCTGTATTCTATCCGTAACATCCATAGATATACAACGAACACCATATTCTCCAATATGTTGTTGAACTTCTAATATTATTTTATTTTTTTTGGATAAATTTACGGCTAATGCATCGTAAATTTTAGGAAGAAAAGATCGCTCTTCAAATGAAACATCAATAACTGGTCCTACAATTTTAGTTATTTTTCCTTTTAACTTTTTTTTATCCATGTAATTTTTTTCAAAAAAAAGAACCCAGATATTATGAATCCTTTATCTTTGTAAAGGTAAGAGAAAAAGATAAAAATTTTGAAAATTTATTCATTTATTGATGAATTTTCTTCCTTTTCGCCATGTGTATTTACACTTGGTTTTTTTGATGGAGTTCATATTGGACATCAAAAAGTTATTCAAAATTTGGTTCTTAGAGCAAAAAAAGAAGGAGAATATTGCTCGGTTTTACTTACTTTTAATCCACATCCCAAAGAGGTGCTCAATCCAGGAAAAAAAATACTTTATTTAAATACTCTTTCTGAAAGGATATATCATTTACGAAAAACAGGAATAGAACATTTAATTATTCATCCTTTCACTAGAAATTTTTCAAAACTAAGCACAAAAGATTTTTTACAGAAAATCTTATTTTCCAAACTAAAAATTAAGCAAATTATTACGGGATATGATTCTCATCTTGGAAGAGATAGAGACGGATCTTCCCATCAACTAAAAAAGTTTTCTCAAATTTATGGATTCAAGCTTTATCAAGTAAGTCCTCGAAAACTAAAAAAAAAGATCATAAGTTCCACTTATATACGAAAATCTCTTATCAAAGGAAACATAGAATGGGCCAATCAAGCTTTAGGATATTTATATACCATTTCTGGGTATGTAATAAAAGGAAGAGGAATAGGAAAAACTTTAAATTTCCCAACTGCTAATATTCAAGTAGATAAAAAAAAACTCATTCCAAAAATCGGGGTGTATGCTGTAAGAATTAATTATTTGAATCAAATTTATCAAGGAATGATGAATATTGGGATATGTCCTACTATTCAATTATTTAACAATGAGATAAAAATAGAAGTACATATTTTTGATTTCCATCAAAATATATATGGGAAAAAAATTGATGTTTTAATCGTTCAAATTTTTCGTGATGAAATGAGATTTCAAACACTTCATGATTTAAAAAGACAAATATCCCAAGATAAAATGAAGATAAAAGATTTTTTCAAAAAAAAATTCTTTAACCCAAATTGTTTATTGTGATAAAAAAAATAGATATAATTATTCAAAATTTATTGCTTCAAGAAAAAAGCATGAAAAAAAAATTTCTATTAGTCTCATCGGATAACTTTATTGCAGAATATATTAGAAGAAAATATTATACGAATTTTAACAAAATTTCTGAAATTTATACAATGGAAAAACTTATGGAGAAAATTTCTGGTTTATCTCCATGTTCTATAAATCATATTCTTTTTTATTTTTTTCGTTTATTGAGAAAGGAAAATAGTGTTTTGGCTAAAAATTTAAACGATTTTTTGAATTGGGCACCTAATATCCTAAATGATTTTGAAGATTTAGATATTCATCTGATAAATATTGAGTGTTTTTTTTCTTACATCATTTCCACTGAGAAAATAAAAAAATGGCATATAAATCCTTTGGAAAAAGAGGATATAGAAGAAAAAAAAAATTCCTATTTTGGGAGGAAATTTATAAATATTACAACCTTTTTCAAGATAAACTATTAAGAAAAGGGATAGGTTATAAGGGACTATTATTTCGAATAGCTATTTCTCGTTTAAAAAAATTTTTATCCAAAAAAACGGATATAAAAATAATCCTACTGATTTACAAATTCAATCTGCTTACTGAATATGAAAAACTTTTTGTAAAAAAAATTCTTCAAATAAATCAAAAATCTATTCAATTCCATAGTTTATGCGACATACAGCTAAAAAATACTTATGATTTTTGTATTAATTCCCAGAATAAACCAATATATAATCAACTAAATAATAATTTAAAAATCATTAGCGTTTCTAACGAAATAGAACAAGTTAAAATAGTAGAAGAATTAATTTCTAAACTTATTAAAAATAGACAAAAACCATCTAAAATAGTTCTTATCTTAGGAGATGCCTATTTAACTTTCCCTTTATTACATTCTATAAAAAAAATTTCAGGAATCTATCCATCTATATCCATAGATTATCCTATAAAAAATCTTCCTATTCATTATACTTTAGATTCAATTTTTCAACTATTATTAAAAAAAGAAAAATTAAAAAATTTTTCGAAAAAAGATATACTAAGAGTTTTGTTAGATGGATACATCCAAAAATTATTCCTCAAAAAAGATCTTTCTTTTATAGAGAAATTAGAGATAGAAAATTCAAATTTTATTTCAGAAGAAAATATAAACAAATATTTATTCAAGAATAATCTAAATATCATTTTTCAAATCCCAACTCATAATGCTATGAAAGCTTTTTTTGGAATTATGAGTTTTATTAGAAAATTAAAAAATTTACTTTTCATCAATACAAAAAAACATCTGTTAGAATTAAAATTCCTATCGGATTTAGAAAATTATATGCAAAGAATAAAAATTTTAATCAGAAAAACAGAATATTCTTCTTTTGAAATAAAAGACTTATTTAATATTTATCAACAATTTATAAAAACAGAGAAAATTTCCTATATACAGAACAATCCAAAAGGAGTCCATGTAATAGGATTTTTAGGTTATTATTTTGGAAATGTTGAAACAACAATTATGACTTCCGTTAATGAAGGAATTATCCCCCCAGATAAAGAAGAAAATTATTATAAAACTTTGATCCCCTATGATATTCGTAAAAAATTTAACTTATCTGTTTCTCAAAACAATGATAATTTTTACTCTCATCATTTTAGAAATATTTTGCAAAATTCAAAAAATATTTACTTAATATATAAAAATAAACCTGATGAACTAAATTCTGGAGAAAAAAGCCGTTTCATTCATCAAATAGAAATGATTTCAAACTTCTCCATAAAAGAAAGAAAAAATCATTCACTTATTCTGAGTACTAAAACTAATAAAATCTCTCCTATTGTAATAAAAAAAACAAATTCCATGATTCAACGTTTACATGAACTAGCTACTCATGGTTTATCTCCTTCCTCTATACATTTATACAATTACAATCCTCTTCTTTTTTACTACAAAAAAGTACTTGGGTTAAGAAATATAGAAAAAATATCTATTAAACAGATAATAGGAAAAATTATACACAAAATATTGGAAGTTTTATATCATCCTATCAAGGGAAATTTTATTACTATAGATAGCATTGATACAATGAAAAAAAATTATGATTTTATTATAAAAAAGATAATATCAGAAAATAAAAAAAATCCTTTAATAGAAGAAAATAATCTGTTAATTAATTCAATAGTAAATAATTACATAAAAAATTTTATTTTATGGGAGGAAAAAACATTTCATAAAGGATATAAAATTTTTCTCAAAGAATTAGAATGCAGTGTATCAACTGCATTGGATATTGGATGCAATAAAAAAGTTAATTTATACGGGATCATAGATCGTATAGATGAATGTGATGGAATTACACGTATTCTTGATTATAAAATAGGAATATCCAAAATGAAGAAAATCCATATTTCTTTAAATAAAAGAGAAAAAATATTTCAAGATCCTCATTATGGAAATATTATGCAATTACTTATCTACATGTATTTATGGTTTAAATCATTTGATAGTTATAAAAAAAATCCTCCAGTTATAGCTATAGTTTCACCTGAAAAACATAAAAAAAATTCTATACTAACCATCCCTATAAATTTTTTTCATCAAATTACATATGAAAATTATGTAAAAGAATTTTTACCATATTTAATGAATAGAATTTATGAAATTTTGGATCCAAAAATTCCAATTGAAGAAAAAAAATTTAATGATTTTTAATGTATTTTTCTATATAATCTCCTACTTCTTCAGTAGAAGAATAATTTCTATCATCTAGAATAATATCTGGAGTGCATATTTTTTCTTGTATAGAGCTTTTCACGGCTTCTTCTAAAAGATTTTTTTCTTGATGCATTTCAAAATATTCTAACATCATAGATACGGAAAGGATACTACCTAATGGATTTGCTATATTTTTTCCTTTTGCTTGAGGATAAGATCCATGTATAGGTTCAAACAATGATTTTTGATTTCCAATAGAAGCAGATGGAAGTAGTCCTAAAGAACCAGTTAATATACTAGCTTCATCTGATAAAATATCTCCAAACATATTATCCGTTAAAATTACATCAAATTTTGTAGGATGAATAAGAATTTGCATAGCTGCATTATCTATATACAAGAATTCTAAATCCACATCAGAATAATCCAAAGACATTTCTTGAATAACTTCACGCCATAACCTAGATGTCTCTAATACATTAGCTTTATCTACCAAAGATATTTTTCTATTACGAGAACGTGCCGCTTTAAAAGACATTTCACCAATACGTTCAATTTCTTTTTTTGAATATACACAATAATCATATGCTTCTTTTCCATTTTTAGAACGACCTTTTTTCCCAAAATAAATTCCACCTGTTAATTCTCGATATATAACAAAATTAACTCCTTCTAATTTTTTTTCTTTTATAGGGGATTTATTAATTCCTGGATAAGTGACTATAGGACGAATGTTACAATATAAGTCCATTTTTTTTCTAAGTTTTAATAATCCGTCTTCCGGTCTCATTCCTCTTGGATAATAATCGTATTTTGGATCTCCTATAGATCCAAATAAAACAGCATCTGATTTCAAACAACTATCTATAGTTTCTTTTGGCATTGGGGATCCAAGCGTTTCTATGGCTTTAGCTCCTGCTAAAACATTTTGATAAGAAAACTCATGACCAAATCTATTACAAATTGAATTCAAAGCTTTTATAGATTGTTTGATAACTTCTGGTCCTATCCCATCACCTTCTATTACTACAATATTCTTTTTCATATTTTAAAAGGATTTGTTTTTTTCTCAAAATTCTCTATGTCTTTTTTGATGGAAACTAGAAAATCTATATCGTCATAACCATTGATAAAACAATTTTTTTTATATGGATGGATATAAAATTTTTCAAAAGATCCTGTCTCAATTATTGTAATAAATTGTTCTATTAAATCAACTTTAATATTCGTATCGGGTTTTTTATTAACTATATCAAATAACTTTTGCAAAAATTTTTCGGAGACTTCTACAGCAAGTAATCCATTATTTAATGCATTCTCCTTAAAAATATCAGCAAAAAAACTAGATATCACTACTTGAAACCCATAATCAACAATAGCCCAAGCCGCATGTTCCCGACTAGAACCGCAACCAAAATTTCTTCCTGATAAAAGGATTTTTCCAGAAAAAATGGGGTTATTTAAAATAAAATCTTTTTTCAAAGATCCATCGTTGGAATACCGCCAGTCTCTAAAAAGATGATTTCCACATTGGTCGCGTTTAGTTTCTTTCAAAAAACGAGCGGGAATAATTTGATCTGTATCTATATCATCTATAGCTAAAGGAATAGCTTTGCTTATTATTACAGTGAATTTTTTCATATATCATACATATTTTTTAATGTCTACAATTTTTCCTTCAATTGCTATGATAGAAGCAGTTAAAGGACTTACTAATAGGGTACGAACACCTGGCCCTTGTCTCCCTTCAAAATTTCTATTAGATGTAGAAACACAATACTCTCCAGAAGGAATTTTATCCTCATTCATTCCTAAACAAGCAGAACATCCTGGTTGACGAAATTCAAATCCAGCATTTTGAAAAATTTTATCTAATCCTTCTTTTTTAGCCTGTTTAATAACTCTTTGCGATCCAGGAACTACCATAACAGTTACATGACTAGCTTTTTTCTTTCCTTTGACCACAGAAGCCACTAATCGTAGATCTTCTATTCTAGAATTTGTACAACTTCCTATAAAAATATAATTAATGGGTTTCCCAATTAGTGATTCTCCGGGCCGAAATCCCATATAATTCAAAGATTTTTTTTGTTGCAATTCAGTTGATTTCGGGATACGATCAGAAATTTTCATCCCCATTCCAGGATTTGTTCCATAGGTAATCATAGGTTCAATATCTTCAGCATCTAGGATATATTCTTTATCAAAAACGGCATGATTATCTGTTTTTAATGTGCTCCAATACTCTAGATGTTTTTTATGATATTTTCTTTTTAGATAAGTATGATTTTTAAGATAATCAAAAGTTATTTCATCTGGAGCAATCAACCCCCCTTTTGCTCCCATTTCAATACTCATATTACAAATAGTCATTCGACCTTCCATACTCATATTTTTAATAATAGGCCCCGTATATTCTATAAAATGCCCAGTCCCTACATCTACACCAAGCTTCGAGATCATGTATAAAATAATATCTTTTGGAGTAACGCCTTTTTTTAAATATTTCCCTTTCAATTGTATTCTTATCTGTTTCGGTTTAGATACTAATAAACATTGACTAGCCATAACCATGGCTACTTGACTAGTTCCAATTCCAAAAGCAATACTTCCAAAAGCTCCATGAGTAGAAGTATGACTATCGCCACAAACAATGGTCATTCCAGGCAATGTTAAACCTAATTCTGGACCCAGAACATGAACAATTCCATGATTTTCATGTCCTAATCCATATAACGTGATTCCAAATTTTTTACAATTTTTGATTAATAAATCTATTTGTTTTTTAGAAAGAGGATCTGAAATAGGTAAATGTTGATTAATTGTAGGAACATTATGATCCGCTGTCGCTATAATTTTTTCTGGTCTAAAAACAGAAATCCCTCTTTTTTCTATTTCTAAAAAAGCTTGAGGACTAGTGACTTCATGAATATAATGTCTATCGATATACAGAACATCCACTCCATTTTCAAATCTTTTTACTGTATGTGTTTCCCAAATTTTATCAAACAATGATTTTGACATGACTAAACAACATTTATTCTTCCACTATTATGTAATATGCGTTTTTTCTTAATATTTGCTTTTTCTAAAATAATTTTTAACTCTTTATCTGCAATTTCTTTTTTTCTATCTGCATAACTTAAAAAAATAGAATAAACTAAATCCAAAGAATTTTTATTTAAAAAATATCCCAATTTTTTATAACGATAAGCTAAAGCTGCCCGACCACTCCTAGCTGTTAAAATTATTGAAGATTGATCAATTCCAACATCTTCTGGATTGATAATTTCATAAGTCTCTCTCTTTTTTATTACACCATCTTGATGAATTCCTGATGAATGAGAAAAAGCATTGACTCCTACAATCGCTTTATTAGCCTGAATTTTCATTCCTGTACATTCCGACACTAAATAACTTGTTTCAGAAATAAGCTTTGTTCTTATATTTGTAAATAAATTCAAATGAGAATTTTGTCTAATGATCATTACTATTTCTTCTAATGATGTATTTCCAGCTCTTTCCCCAATTCCATTAACGGTACATTCTACTTGTTGAGCCCCATTCATAATTCCAGCTAAAGAATTAGCTGTCGCTAATCCTAGATCATTGTGACAATGAGTAGATAATATAATTTTATGAATTCCTTTAACGTTTTCTTTCAAAAAACGAATTTTTCTTCCATATTCTTCCGGTAAACAATAACCTGTAGTATCTGGAATATTAATTACCGTAGCACCATATTTTATCACCGTTTCACAAATTTTTGCTAAAAATTCATTATTTGTACGTCCTGCATCTTCTGCATAAAATTCCACATCTTCTACAAATCTTTTTGCATATTGTACCGAAAGTTTTGCTCTTTCTATAATTTTTTCTGGAGTACTATTAAATTTATAACGAATATGACAATCAGAAGTTCCGATTCCAGTATGTATTCTAGCCCTTTTCGCATTTTTTAAAGCATGTCCAGCTATTTCTATATCTTTTTCTACGGCTCTAGACAATGCACAAATAATGGGTTCTGAAATAGATTTACAAATATCTTGTACAGATTTATAATCTCCTGGACTAGAAGTTGGAAATCCAGCTTCAATAACATCCACTCCCAAAGCTTCTAATTGTTTAGCTATTTTTACTTTTTCTTTAGTATTTAATTTGCATCCTGGAACTTGTTCTCCATCACGCAGTGTTGTGTCAAAAATTTGTATTCTTTTCTTTTCCATACTCATTGGATTATTTGATAATTCCAAAACTATTTTTTCCAAAAAGAAAATCATATCAAATAATTGACATATTTACAATATCTAATTACTGAAACTATTTTATATTTTATTGTCAATCAAATCAAATAAAAAAATACAATTACAATGTCAAATCATAATAAATTAGATCATCTTTTTCTATTAATTCAATCTTTATCAAAATCAGAAAAAATAAATTTCAAACTTTATGCAGGTCGGATAAAACGAAATAAAAATGCAAAGTTTATAAAACTATTTGAGATTATGAGCAAAATACATTTTTATAATGAAAAAAAAATTTTGGAATACACCCATATAAGCAAAACGCAATTATCCAATATGAAAGCCCATTTATATAAGCAAATTTTAATTAGTCTCCGATTACAACATACTGAAGAAAACTACGATCTACAAATACGTGAATATTTAGATTTTGCTAAAATATTATACCACAAAGGGTTGTATATACAAAGTTTAAAATTTTTAGGAAAAGCAAAAATCATTGCTAGATGTTATGAATCCAATACCATTCTTTTAGAATTAGTGGAATTTGAAAAAATGATAGAATCTCAACACATAACTAGAAGTATTTATTCTAGATCTGGAGAATTATCTGTAGAATCTAAAGAATTAATTGAACGAGTTCAATGTCATGATGCTCTATCCAGTCTTTCCTTGGAATTATACGGATTGTACTTAAAAGTTGGATACGTAAGAAATGAAAAAGATAAAATATTTATAGAAACCTACTTTCGTACTAATCTTCCAAAATTTGATATCGAAAAACTTAGTTTTTATGAAAAATTATTTTTATATCAAGCTCAAGTTTGGTATCATTATATTAGACAAGATTTTATCATGTGTTATAGATCATCTTGTAAATGGGTAGAATTATTTCAAAATCATGCACAAGCAAAAAAAATAGCTCCTGTAAGCTATCTGAAAGGATATCATTATTTGTTAGATACTTTATTTTATTTAAATCACTATTCTAAATTCACTAAAGTTTTAGAACAGTTTGAAAATGAAGTTCAAAATGAGAAAATAATTTTAAATGGAAATACTAGAATATTAATTTTCATGTATAAATATACTAATCGTATCAATAAGCATTATATGGAAGGGACTTTTTCAGAAGGAGTAAAAAAAGTCATTCCTCCATTATTAAAAGATTTTAAGAAAATTTCTAATCGTTTGGATTCTCATTATATCATGGTCCTTTATTATAAAATTGCTTGTTTATATTTTGGAAGTGGAGATAATCAAAATACTATTTTATATTTATTAAAAATTATGGAAAATCAAGAAAAAAATATACGACAAGATTTACAATGTTTTGCCAGACTTTTACATCTAATCGCTTGTTACGAAAGTGGATTAGATGAAAATATGGATAAAAAGATTCAATCAGCATATAAATTTTTTATTCAAATGGATGATTGGTACATTGTACAAAAAAAAATTATCCATTTTTTTAAAAATTTAGGCAATGTATATCCACATCAAATCAAAGGACAATTCAAAAAATTGAGAGAAAAACTACTGAAATATTCTGATCATCCTTATGAAAAAAGGACTTTCTTGTATCTAGATATTATTTCTTGGTTAACTTCTAAAATAGAAAATAAATCTGTGGAGATGATTATAAAAGAAAAATTTATAAAAAACCATTGCTAGTTCATTTTCTTCATTAAGAAAAAAGTTCTAAAAAAAAGAATCATAAAATATGAAAAAACGAAATCCAAAAGATTCTTAAATAGATTCAAATATTCCAGGATAAAATAAAAAAATACATAAATACTTAAAAACAACTTTATAATTACACCTATATAAATAGATACAGCGATATTGGCTTTTTTAGTTATTGTAAACAACGAAAAATAGAAAAAAAAACTACTGACAGGTAATAAAAAAATATATATTTTTAACAAAAAAAAATCTTTTTCAAAAAAGATTAAATTGCTAACTATATGAATGCAAGCAAAAAAAACAGTTAAACAATTATAAAGTATAATTTTTTTTATCATTATGCAAAAATTCATCAAACTGGACAAAACATAAATAAAATAATATTTTATTGTTATATTTTTCACATGCAAAACATTATTGATGAACTCTCCTGGAGGGGATTAATACAAAATAAAGTTCCTGGTGTAGAAAAACAATTAAAAAAGCGTACTACTATATATATAGGTTTTGATCCTACATCGGATTCTTTACATTTAGGTAGCTTACTTCCTATTATTATATTGATACATTTTCAAAAACGGGGACATAAATCCATAGTATTAATTGGAGGAGCTACAGGTTTTATAGGAGATCCATCCGAAAAAAAAGATCAAAGGATTTTTTTAAGTATAGAAATTTTACAAAAAAATACAGAATCTATAAAAAAACAACTATCGAGATTACTAGATTTTTATTCAGAAAAGGTAGAATTATTAAACAATTTTAATTGGATAAAAAAAATTTCCCTTTTAGATTTTATACGCAATGTAGGAAAACACTTTACTATAAATTACATGATGTCTAAAGATTCTGTAAAAAATAGGATTTATAACAATAAGAATAACGGAATGTCTTTTACAGAATTTTCTTATTCTCTTATACAAGGGTATGATTTTCTTTATTTGAACCAAGAAAAAAACTGTCTACTGCAAATAGGTGGATCCGATCAATGGGGAAATATAACTACTGGAATAGAACTTATTAGAAAAAAAACAGGAAAAAAAGCATATGGAATAACATTTCCTTTAGTTACAAAAGCTGATGGAATAAAGTTTGGAAAAAGTGAAAAAGGAGAAAATATATGGTTAGATAGAAAACGTACTACTCCATACAAATTTTATCAATTTTGGATGAATGTTTCAGATAAAGAAATTGAAAAATTTATTAAGATTTATACTTTTTTTTCAAGAGAGAAAATAGAATCTTTGATTTTAACACATAGAGAAAATCCTGAAAAAAGATTTTTACAAAAAAAAGTAGCGGAAGAAATAACTAAATGGGTTCATGGAAAAGATGCTTATGAAGAAGTAGTTAAAATATCGTATGTTTTATTTGGAAAAAAATATATCAACGAGCTATTACTTTCTCTAGATGAAAAAACATTGTTCTCTATATATGAGAATATTCCACATATGAAACTTTCTTATAAAGAATTTGAAAAAGGAATTTTTTTATTAGACATCTTGAAAAAAAGCAGTTTGTTTACTTCTAAAAGTGAAGCCAATCGTGCTTTGAATTTAAATTCCATTTATATCAACAAAAAACTCATCAAAAAAAACATTCTTCTTCATAGAGAAAACTTAATAGGAAAAAAATATATTTTATTTCAATTTGGAAAAAAAAACTTTTTTATTATTAAAATTGAATAAATTTAATATCCAAATTTTTTTAATAATTTGTAATCTGAACGCCAATTTTTGCATACTTTTACATCTAATTTTAGCCATACCTTTTTCTTAAAAAATTTTTCTATTCCTTTTATAGATAAAGCTCCTAACTTATTTATATAAGTTCCTTTTTTTCCAATTATAATCCCTTTTTGAGAATTCCTTTCTACATATATAGAAGAAAATATATGTATACAAATCTCATTTTTCTTGAATTTTTCTGTGAAAATTTCTACAGAATAAGGAATTTCTTTTTTATAAAGAAAAAATATTTTTTCTCTGATTATTTCATTCACAAAAAATCGTTCTGATCTGTTACTCAATAACCCATTAGGATAATAAGGAGGATGCTCCGATAATAAACCTATAATTTTATCCATTAGTAAATCTTGATTTATGTTTTTCAATGCAGATATTGGTAATATTTCTGAATGAGGAAAAATTCTATGCCAATAATTGATTGTCTCATATAATATTTTTTCATCATATTCTACTCCAATTTTATCGATTTTATTGATTAAGATAAGAAAATGTTTATTTTTATTAATATTTTTAAGAGAATTAAAAATAGAAAAATATTTATCGGAAATAAAAAATTTTCCTATTTCTGTTGTAAATAAAATAATATCCGCATCTTCTAAAGATCTTTCTATATATTTCATCATAATTTTTTGCATAAAAAATGCTGTTCTTATCATAAAACCAGGAGTATCAGAAAAAATAATTTGAGCATTATATTTATCCACTATTCCTAGTATTCTATGACGAGTTGTTTGTGGTTTAGGTGTGATGATAGAAATATCCTCTCCTACAAGAGAATTCATTAATGTAGATTTTCCGACATTAGGAAATCCTATAATATTCACAAAACCAGACTTATGTATTAATTGTTCATTGCACATTAACAGGATCAGATTGTCTAAATACAATTCCTTGTTCTCTAAAAAAATCCACTAATATCTTATTGTTATCATGTATTTTTCCTTTCAATATTTCTTTAGAAAGATTGTTAAGAATATCGTGTTGAATGACCCTTTTTAATGGCCTTGCTCCAAAATGTGGGTCATAACCTTTTTCGGATAAATAATCTATGGCTTCATTGGTCGCTTCTATACGAATATTTTTATGAGATAATAAATCAGCTAATTTTTTCATTTGTAATTTAACAATATCTCTAATCTCTTTTCTAGAAATAGGTTTAAATAAAATAATTTCATCAATTCTATTAATAAATTCTGGTCTCACTATATTTTTTAACAAGTCTATCAAAGCCTTTTTTGTTGTTTCCATTCTATTGATAGACATTTCCGGTTCTAAATTTTCATGAATAATATCTGCACCTATATTGGAAGTCATGATAATAATAGTATTGGTAAAATTAACAGTACGACCTTTATTATCTGTTAATCTTCCATCATCTAATACTTGTAAAAGTATATTAAATATATCTGAATGAGCTTTTTCTATTTCATCTAAGAGAATAACGCTATAAGGACGGCGACGTATAGCTTCTGTTAATTGTCCACTTTCTTCATATCCAATATATCCAGGAGGTGCTCCAATAAGTCTGCTTACAGAATGACGTTCCATATATTCACTCATATCTATACGTACCATGTTATTTTCGTTATCAAACAGATATTCAGCTAATGTTTTGGCTAATTCCGTTTTTCCAACTCCTGTACTTCCCATAAAAAGAAAAGAACCTATGGGTTTTTTTTCATCTTGAAGTCCTGCTCTAGAACGTCTTATTGCATTTGCAACAGATTGAATGGCATCATTTTGACCTATAATCCTTTTATGTAACTCTTTTTCTAAAAAAAGTAATTTGTCCCTTTCGCTTTGCAACATTTTAGTAACAGGAATTCCTGTCCACTTAGATACAACCTGAGCGATATCTTCTTTAGAAACTTCTTCTTGTATCATTTTTTTTCCATTATCTTCCTGCTTTTTTAATTCTATTTCAAACGATTTGACTTTATTTTCTTCTTCCTTAATTTTTCCATATCTTAATTCCGCAACCTTTCCATAGTCTCCGGATCTTTCTGCTTGTTCTGCTTCAAATTTGAAATTTTCTATTTTTTCCTTAGCCTTTTGGATTCCTTCAACCAAATCTTTTTCCTTTTGCCATTGAACTTGTAATTGCATTCTTTCTTCATTCAATTTTGCTAATTCTTTTTTCAAAAGAACCAATTGTTTTTCGTCTTTTTCTCTTTTGATAGCTTCTATCTGTATTTCCATTTGCATAATTTTTCTATGCAATACATCCAATTCTTCTGGTTTAGAATTAATCTCCATTCTAAGTTTCGAAGCAGCTTCATCAATAAGATCAATAGCTTTATCCGGTAAAAAACGTTCATTAATATAACGCTGAGATAATTCCACTGCAGCGATAATAGACTCATCTTTAATTCTCACTTTATGATGACTTTCATATTTTTCTTTAATTCCACGCAATATGGATATGGCATCAGTGACTGAAGGTTCATCTACATATACTTGCTGAAATCTTCTTTCTAAAGCTTTATCTATTCTAAAATATTTTTGGTATTCATTTAAAGTAGTTGCTCCTATAGCACGAAGTTCACCTCTCGCCAATGCAGGTTTTAGAATATTTGCCGCATCCATAGCTCCTTCTCCTCCTCCTGCACCTACCAAAGTATGTATTTCATCAATAAATAAAATAATTTCTCCATCTGAAGAAGTCACTTCTTTTACAACAGCTTTTAGACGTTCTTCAAATTCTCCTTTATATTTAGCTCCTGCAATAAGTGAAGCCATATCCAATGAAAAAACTTTTTTATCTTTTAAATTATCCGGAATATCTCCATTAATAATCCGATGAGCTAATCCTTCAGCTATAGCGGTTTTTCCAACCCCTGGTTCTCCAATTAAAATAGGATTATTTTTCGTTCTTCTGGACAATATTTGCAAAACTCGACGAATTTCTTCATCACGTCCAATAACAGGATCTAATTTTCCTTTATATGCCCAATCATTAAGATTTTTTGCATATTTATCTAAAGCATTATAAGTATTCTCTGCTGTTTGAGAAATAACATTTCCGCTTTTTTTTCTAATATTTTCAATCAAATTTTTTATTTTAAATTCTGTAATTCCTTGATTTTTCAAAACTTGAGAAGTTGCATCCGAAGTCATAAAGATTCCATAAAAAATATGTTCAATAGAAATAAATTCATCTTTTAATGTTTGAGCATAATTTTCTGCTATATTGAACATTTGTGTAACTGAATTGCTTAAATGTTGTTGAGTCACTGTTCCACTTACTACTCTAGGATAAGAATATATAATTCGATCCAAACCGATCATAATTGCTTGATGGTTCACATTTAATTTTTTTAGAATAAAAGGAATGACATTTTCCTCTTTTTCTAAAAGAGATTTTAAAATATGTGCATTTTCAATTGAAGGTTGATTGTTTTTTAAAGCAATACGTTGTGCTTCTTGTATTACTTCTTGAGTTTTTATAGTAAATTTATTATTGAAATTCATAATAAAAGTGGAATTATTAATAGACAATTAGTTCCATATATTTCTGGATGATTAGATTTAGTTTTTCTTTTCTAACCAGAATTTACAAAAAATTCAAGAATTAATATAGAAAAACAGTGTTATAACTTAGATGTAATTATTTTTTTTACGAAAAAATTTATTTTCGTATTATGATAAAAAAGGAAGACATTCAATCTATTTCAGAAAGAATTAATAAACTTCAGGAAGTTCTAAACATAGATCAAATCAAAGATTCTATTAATAAAGAAGAAATAAAAATTTTAAATCCAAATTTTTGGAAAAATTGTAAAAAAGCTAAAAATTTTACAAAACGTTTGCATGCTATGAAGACATGCATAAAAGATTTTTTTGAATTAAAAAACGCTTTAGAAGAATTAGAAATACTTTTCTCTTTATCTAAAGAAGAAAATATAGAAAAAGAGCTTCAAATTCAATTAAATAAAACGAAAAACCTACTGTCAAATATAGAATTTAAAAATCTTCTTTCGGAAGAAGAAGATATTTTAAACGCTGTATTACAAATATCCTCTGGAGCAGGAGGAACTGAAAGTTGTGATTGGACTTCTATGTTAATGAGAATGTATATTATGTGGGCTGAAAAAAATAAATTTTCTGTAAAAAACATTCATCATATTCCTGGAGATATTACAGGAATAAAATCGGTTACTCTAGAATTAGATGGATTATATGCTTTTGGATATTTAAAAGGAGAAAATGGAGTTCATCGATTAATACGTTTATCTCCATTTGACAATAATTCAAAACGTCATACTTCTTTTTCTTCGGTTTATGTATATCCTTTAGTAGATAAAGATATCGATATAAACATAAATATATCTGATATTCAATGGGAAACATTTCGTTCTAGTGGATCTGGAGGACAAAATGTAAATAAAGTGGAAACTGGGGTCAGATTACGTCATCATCCTACGGGAATTATTATTGAAAATACAGAAACCCGTTCGCAAATGCAAAATAGACAAAAAGCCTTGCATCTATTAAAATCTAGATTGTTTGAAATAGAAATTTCAAAAAAAAATGAAAAAAAAAATAAAATAGAATCCAGTAAAAAAAAAATTGAATGGGGATCTCAGATTCGAAATTATATAATGCATCCTTATAAATTGGTAAAAGACTTACGAACAGGTTATGAAACGACACAAATCCATTCTGTAATGGATGGAGAAATAGATATTTTCTTGAAAAAATTTTTGGTATACAATAAAAAAATAGAAGAAAAGTAAAAATAATGAAAAAATTAAAAATTTTTAAACTAAACCTTACTTTTATCTAACCATAAAATTAATTTTTCTTTAATGAAAATTCGCTATGCAGATCTTATCGATCAAACTTTTGATTTTCCTACCGAGGAATTTTCTCTCAAGAATAATCTTCTAGAATTTCATGGAATTCCACTAATGGATATTATTCAAAAATATGGAACTCCATTGAAATTTACTTTTTTACCAAAAATATCTCAAAACATACAAAAAGCTAAAAAATGGTTTGAAAAGGCCATCCATTCTAATAAATATAATAATAAGTATACTTATTGTTATTGCACAAAAAGTTCTCATTTTTCTTTTGTATTAGAAGAAGCCTTAAAAAATAATATTAGCATTGAAACTTCATATGCTTATGATATAGAAATTGTGAAAAATCTTTATCAAAAAGGAAAAACGAATAAAGATATTGAAGTTATTTGCAATGGGTTTAAAACCCATAATTACATAGAAAATATATCATATTTGATTAATAATGGTTTTTATAATACTATTCCTATATTAGATAATTCCGATGAATTGGAAAAATTAAGTTTTTTTATCCATTATCCATTTAAATTAGGAATACGCATAGCTTCTGAGGAAGAACCAAAATTTGAATTTTACACTTCACGTTTAGGAATAGGATATAAAGATATTATTGTTTTTTATTTGAATAAAATAAAAAACAATCCAAAAGTGGAACTCAAAATGCTCCACTTTTTTATAAATACGGGAATTAAAGATACGGCTTATTACTGGAATGAACTTTTCAAATGTTTACATATTTACGCTAAATTAAAAAAAATTTCTCCAGAATTAGATATTTTAAATATAGGAGGAGGTTTTCCTATTAAAACCTCTATGTCTTTCAAGTATGATTATGAATACATGACTAATGAAATTGTTTATCAAATAAAAAAATTTTGCCAAGAAGAAAATATTTCCGAACCTCACA
Source organism: Blattabacterium cuenoti (assembly GCF_014251735.1). Classification (NCBI taxonomy): domain Bacteria; kingdom Pseudomonadati; phylum Bacteroidota; class Flavobacteriia; order Flavobacteriales; family Blattabacteriaceae; genus Blattabacterium; species Blattabacterium cuenoti. The sequence goes on from NZ_CP059197.1 coordinate 602,353, forward strand.
TATACACAGAATTTGGAGCTTATACAGTTGGAGAAAGTGGAGGAATTATCTATAGAATACTTAATCAAAAAAGACAAAATGATAGAGAAAAATGGAATATGATAGATAGTTCTTTTATGACTACTATTCCTGATACTTGGGCTATTAGTCGGAGATTTATTATGATGGCCATAAACCGTTGGAATGATTCTTATGAAAGAGTTTTCTTAGGAGGTTTAACGTGTGATAGTGACGATTATTATAATTCTGAACAGCATATGAATGCAATATATCTTCCTCGTTTTCGTGAAAAAACTCCACTTTATATTGGTTTTTTTAATACTGGAGCCTATCAAGATACCATCAGTGGATATGGAGGAGTCCATCACTGTTTAATTCCACAACCTATTCATATTTTAATTGATCATGATGATCAAAAAAAATTGGTATATAAAATATTTCGTCATTCTCAGAGTCCTGAAGAAATATTGAAAATATTAGGTTATTAAAGTGATTAAAAAAAATATTATGAAAAAAAAAACATTCGCAAAAATTCCTCTAAAGTATGCTACTCTTGAAAAATCTCAAATAGTGCTTATTCCCGTTCCATATGATTATACAGGAACATGGAAAAAAGGATCTAAAAAAGGACCTAAAGCTTTTTTATCCGCATCAGAACATATGGAATTATATGATATCGAAACTAATTCCGAAGTATACAAAAGAGGAATTTTTATTGTTCCATCTGTTGTGAATTCTTCAATTTCTTCCAGAAAAATGGTAAAAAAAGTCTACAATATTACTAAAAAATATCTTTTAAAAGAAAAATTTGTTACTTTCATTGGTGGAGAACATTCCATTTCCATAGGAAGCATCAGAGCTTTTGGAGAAAAATATATGAATATGAGTATTCTCCATATGGATGCACATGCAGACTTACGTCCTATTTATAATGGAGATCCTTATAACCATGCATGTTCAATGCATGAGGCGTCTCAAAAATACCCTGTAATCCAGATAGGAATTCGGAGTATGGATATTTCAGAAAAATCGTACATACAAAATGGGAATATCTTTTATTTTCATGAAATCTATCAAAATGATTTATGGATGAAAAAAGCTATTCAAAGACTATCTGAAAACGTATTTTTAAGCATAGATATAGATGTTTTTGATCCAAGCATAGCACCTTCTACAGGAACTCCGGAACCAGGAGGTTTATCTTGGTACACCACTTTAAAATTTTTGAAAATGGTTTTTCAAAAGAAAAAAATTATAGGTTTTGATATCGTGGAATTTTTGCCAAATGAACAAGAATCTTCTACAGATTTTTTAGTTGTTAAACTTTATTATAAACTATTGTCATATAAATATGAATTAATAACTTATCAATCATGAATCAAAAAATAATCATAACTATAGATGGATATTCTTCTTCTGGAAAAAGTACTTTAGCTCAAGCACTTTCTAAAAAGTTAGCATATTCCCATATAGATACTGGAGCTATGTTCAGGAGTATAACTTTATTAGCTATTAGAAAAAAAATTTTCAACAGTGACTTATGGAATGTCAAAAATTTTATACCTATTTTGAATCATTTAAATTTCCAATTTAAATGGAACAAAAAATTGAATCAGACAGAAATTTTTTTAAATCAAGAAAATGTTCAATCCGAAATTAAGTCTATAGAGGTTACAGATAAAGTAAGCTTAATAGCCAGAATACCAGAAGTTCGGGAAAAGTTAGCAGTGATACAAAAAAAATTTGGAAATCGAAAAGGAGTTATTATGGAGGGTAGAGATATAGGACATAGAATTTTTCCTCATTCAGAATTAAAAATTTTTATGAAAGGATCTATAGACGTTCGTGCTTATAGAAGATATCAAGATTTTCAAAAAAAAGGAAAAAAAGTTTCTTATGAAGAAATACGAAGAAATATTTTCCATAGAGATATGATGGATATTTCTCGTAAAATTTCTCCACTTCAAAAACCTATAGATTCTGTAGAAATAGATAATACATTTCTTAATATTGAAAACCAGTTAGATCTTATACTTCAATTAATAGATAAAAAAAAAAATAAAATATGAAACTTCTAAATAGAAAAATAGCCATAGTTACAGGTGGTTCAGGAGATATAGGACAATCTATAGTAAAAACATTTGTAAAACATGGAGCCTATGTTATTTTTACATACTTTTCATCAAAAACATACGCTAAAAAATTAGTTAAAGAATTAGGAAATTCTGTAGAAGCTTACGAAATAGACCTAAAAGATTTAAATTCTTCTCAAACATTTGTTCAAACAGTTATAGAAAAATACGGATGTATAGATATATTAGTCAATAATGCTGGAATTATAAAAGATAATTTTTTATTTAGAATGTCTGAAAAAAATTGGGATACAGTTATTCGTACAAATATTTATTCTGTTTTTCATATGACTAAATTTGTTATGTTTCCTATGATTAAACAAAAAAATGGAAGCATCATTAATATGAGTTCCGTGATCGGAATAACAGGGAACCATGGACAAGCAAATTATGCAGCATCTAAAGCTGGAATTATTGGATTTACTAAATCTATAGCTAAGGAATTAGGAAAAAAAAATATACGTTGTAATGCCATCGCTCCTGGATATATTTCTACAAAAATGAATTCTTATTTTTCTCCCAAAAAAAAAGAAAATTGGATAAAGAACATTCCATTAAAAAGACCGGGGATCCCTCAAGATGTAGCTAATTGTACTCTATTTCTAGCATCGGATTTATCTAATTACATAACTGGATCTGTTTTAAATGTTAACGGTGGATTAATTTAATTTAAATGTATTCAAATAAAAAAATTGTACAAAGTTTAGGAGAAATCCTGAAAGCTAAATCCATATCTCATATCATAATCTCTCCAGGTTCTAGAAATGCTCCAATAATTATCCACTTTACACAACATAGATACTTTAAAACTTATAGTATTGTAGATGAACGCTGTGCTGGTTTTTTTGCTTTAGGAATCGCTCAAAAAATAAATAAGCCTGTAGTTCTTAGTTGTACTTCTGGATCTGCTGTAGTTAACTATTATCCTTCAGTTACAGAAGCTTTTTATCAAAATATTCCACTTATTTTTATTACAGCAGATCGTCCTAAAGAAATTATAAATACTCTAGAAGGACAAACTATTCATCAAGAAAATATTTTTCAAAACCATGTAGAATCATCTATTCAATTAACAGAAGATGAAACCCAATTAGGATTATGGTATAACGACAGATTAATCAATGAATCTATTAATAAATGTATTGAAAAAAAAAAACCTATACATATTAATATCCCTTTTTCAGAACCTCTTTATGAAACCACTAATCTTTTACACGTAAAACCTAAAATAATCAATACTTTTCCTGTAAAAAATTGTATTGAAAAACCTAAATATTATCGAAAAGAAAAACATATATGGAAAAAATCTAAAAAAAAAATGATTTTATTAGGTTTATATAATACAGGAAAAAAATTAGAAAAAATTTTAAATAAATTAAGTATAGACCCTTCCATAGTTATTTTTACGGAAACAACATCTCATGTATACGGAAAAATTTTTTTTTCCTGTATAGATCAACTGCTTTTCAGTATGAAATATCCAGAATGGATAAAGTTAAGACCTCACATTTTATTAACTATTGGTGGAAATATTATATCCAAAAAGATCAAGTTCTTTTTAAGACAGAATCCTCCCAAGTATCATTGGCACATAGGAGAAAATAATAGCAAAAATTATCCAGATACCTATTATCGATTAACTACCTATTGGCCTATAAAACCAGAAATTTTTTTCAAAATATTCCATTTATCCAGTTTAAAAAATTTAGAATCATCGGATTATCGATATAAATGGGAAAAATTGAGAAAATATAGAAGAAAAAAAAATGACTCTTTTTTTAAAAAGGAGAAAAGTTTTTCAGATCTAAAAGTTTTATTTTGTGTATTTAAATCTATTCCTAATCATTCCGTTTTACAATTAGGAAATAGTACTATAATAAGATATTATCAACTTTTTGATGATAATAAAAAATATTCAATAAATTCTTATTGTAATAGAGGTACTTCTGGGATAGAAGGAAGTGTTTCTACTGCTATAGGTTATGCTGTCAGTAGCAAGAAAAAGGTAACTTTAATTATTGGAGACATAAGTTTTTTTTATGATAGTAATGCATTATGGAATAATTATACTCCAAATAATTTTCGCCTTATACTTATTAACAATGGTGGGGGAAATATTTTTAGATCTATTTCAGAATATGAAATACCTGAAAAAATATTAAATTTTTTTGAAACAAAACATTTTTTTACTGCAGAAAAAATTTGTGAAATGCATAATTGGAAATATGAAAGAGTATCAAATAAATTCTCTTTGAAAAAGAGTTTAGATATTTTTTGGAATAAATCGGATGTTCCTTGTTTATTAGAAATAGACACTCAAAAATCTAATAATGCAAAAATATTGAAAAAATATTTATCCTATCTTTCTTGATTTTTTTAAAGATAAAAAAATATCCCATATAGCTTTTATTCTAGCTAAAAGTTCTCGAAATTGTGTTTTACAGTCAAAAGAGAGACTTTTTGCGTTAAAACCTATAACATCTAAACCTAAACAATTTCCAATGAATATGGCTCTTTCATTATGAAATCTTTGAGAAATTATAGTAAACTTTTTTTGATTAAAAACTTTGTATACTCTTAATACAGAATGTATCGTGCTGATTCCAGAAAAATCTTCATATATAAAATAAGCAGGTATCCCCTTACTTATTAATTCCTTTTTCATCATTTTTGGTTCATTATAATTCTTTTCTCTATTATCTCCACTCACGATAATATAACGGATTTTTTTATGATAAAACAGAAAACAAGCGGCGTCCATCCTATATTTGAAATAAGCGTTCAATCCCCCCCCGTGTAAATACTTAGAAGTCCCTAAAACCACTCCAAATGTATTATATGGAATTTTTTCAATATTATCATAGCTTTTTCTTATAGACCACAAACTAATTCCAAGATAACAAATAACTATGATAAAAATTATAATAAAGAATATACGTTTTATTTTTAGTTAACACAATCGTATTCTAAAAAAGATCGTCTTCTATGACCCATTCTCCCTTTTCTAAAAAAAAATCCACTTGTTTAAATTTTATGTTTTTAGTTTCTCCTGTAATTAGATGACGGATATTAATTCTATTATTTCTTCCTAATTTTTTCCCATTTTTTACCTTTAAAAAAGGATCTATCATTCTATGATGATTTGGAATACATAAAATATCACTTGTCATTATAGTAGACTTTAACAAAAAAGAAATTACCTGTTTATTAATTTCATAAACTCTTTCTTGAAATAAATTAAAAGCATTCTGCTTATAAACAATCAGAGGATCTTTTTGTTCAAAAACGGCATTTTGCACTGAATATCGCAAACTATCCATTTCTCGTAAATGTTCTTTCCATTTCTCATCTAAAAAACACAATATAGTTTTTTTTTCAAATATAGATAATAACGATAATCCACGACTATCATAAATTTCTTTTAAGTTAGATGCAGAAATAATATTATTAATGCCATCCGTAAACATAACTTGAATTTGATAATCAGCTTCTCCCTTTCCTATTATATTAGATATAACAGGAATAATTTCTTTAAAGATCATTCTTTCTTTTTTTTTCTCATAAAAATTTATAATAAGATCATGAAGATAATTGATACAATCACGTTCTTTATAAGAAAAAAAATCACTCTCTTTTATAGGAAACTCTAGTCCAAAAATTTGGATGAATTCATATTCCAAATTTTTAAAATCATTCAAAGATTTGTTTACCAATATCATATTATCTAATAAAACATAGATCATATTGGAAATATCTAAACTTAACTCTTCTCCACATAAAGCATTTATACGTTTTTTATAAATAAATTCTCGTTGTTTATTAATTACATCATCATAATCTAGCAAACGTTTACGTATACTAAAGTTATTATCTTCTATTTTTTTTTGTGCTCTTTCTATAGATTTTGTTAATAAAGGATGTTGAATGATATCTCCTTCTTTGTGTCCAAAACGATCCATTAATTTAGAAAGTCTTTCTGAATCAAGGAACAAACGAATTAAATTATCTTCTAACGATACATAAAACTGAGAACTTCCTGGATCTCCTTGACGTCCAGAACGTCCTCTTAATTGATTATCTACCCTTCTAGAATCATGTCTTTCCGTACCTAAAACAGCTAAACCTCCATATTTTATGACTTCTTTGGATAGCTTTATATCCGTTCCTCTACCCGCCATATTGGTTGCTATAGTTACGGATCCAGGTAGGCCAGCTTTTTCTATAATCTCCGCTTCTTTATCATGTAATTTAGCATTTAAAACATTATGTACAATTTTTCTAAATTTCAAAGCTCTGCTAAGAAATTCAGAAACTTCAACAGAAGTTGTTCCAACAAGAACAGGACGTTTTTCATATTTAGATAAATGAATAATTTTTTCTATAATAGCGTTATACTTTTCACGTTGTGTTTTGAAAACTAGATCTTGTAAATCCCGTCTTTGCATAGTCTTATGTGTAGGAATGACTACTACATCTAATTTATAAATATGCCAAAATTCTCCAGCTTCTGTTTCTGCAGTTCCAGTCATTCCAGAAATTTTTTTATACATTCTAAAATAATTTTGTAAAGTGATGGTAGCAAAGGTTTGACTAGAAGATTCTATTTTCACTTTTTCTTTAGCTTCAATAGCTTGATGAAGACCATCTGAATAACGTCTTCCTTCCATAATACGACCAGTTTGTTCATCAACTATTTTCACTTTTCCATCCATAACTACATAATCTATATCTATTTCAAATAAAGTATAAGCTTTAAGAAGTTGATTAACAGTATGTATACGTTGTAATTTTACAGTAAAATTTTTTAAAAGTTTTTCTTTTTCTTTTGTTTCTTTTTCTTTTGAGTAATTTTTATTCTCTAATTCAGTAATTTCCACATTAATGTCAGGTAAAATAAAAAAACCTACATCTTCTACATTTTTAGATAAGAATTCAATTCCTTTGTCTGTTAATTCTACAGTATTATTTTTTTCATCAATAACAAAATAAAGATCTTTATCTACTTGATGCATTTCTCTCCCATTATCTTGTAAATATTGACTTTCTGTTTTTTGTAAAAGCAAACGTATTTTATCTTCACTTAAGAATTTAATCAAGGATCTTTTCTTTGGCAAACCACGGTAAGCCTGAAGAAGTTTAAATCCACCTAATTTTTTTTCTCCAGATTTAATCAAATTTTTAGATTCTTGAAAAAATTTTGTAACTTCTATATTTTGTTGATTAACAATGTTTTCTACTTTATCTTTTAATAATTTAAATTCCTCTTTATTATCTTTATGAGGATGAACTGGTCCTGATATTACTAAAGGAGTACGCGCTTCATCTATTAAAACAGAATCAATTTCATCTATAATAGCATAATTCAAATTCCTTTGAACTAATTCTTCTTTAGAACAGGCCATATTATCACGTAAATAATCAAAACCAAATTCATTGTTTGTTCCATAAGTGATATCCGCTTGATAAGCTTTTTTACGCATATATCCAGATGGATAATTATCAATACAGTCGACTCTTAATCCATGAAATTCCATTAAAGGAGCCATCCAATTTGCATCTCTTTTAGATAAATAATTGTTTACTGTAACAATGTGAACACCCCTTCCAGATAGAGCATTTAAATAAGCAGATAAAGTAGCCACAAATGTTTTTCCTTCTCCAGTTGCCATTTCCGCTATTTTTCCTTGATGTAAAACTATTCCTCCCATTAATTGAACATCATAATGAACCATATCCCATATGATAGATTTTCCATATGCATCCCATTCATTCTTCCAAATCGCCCTATTATTTTGCAATAAAACATAAGATTTTTTTTTAGACAATTCTTCGTCAAAAAGAGTCGACTTGACTATAAGTTGCTTTTTTTCTTTAAAACGTTTGGCAGTTTCCTTAATAACTGCAAAAGCTTTCGGTAAAAGATTCATTAAAACTTTTTGTTCAGTTTTATAACATTCTCTTTGCAGTTTTTCTATTCTCAAGTAAATTTCCTCTAAAGTGCTTATAGAATAAGATTTTTCCTTTATTTTTTTTAGAAAAAATTTTTCCTTTTCATAAAATTCTTTTGTAGATTCTTTTATGATTATTTGAAATTCTTGAGTACGATTCCTTAATTCATCATCTGATAAAAACGATATTTTTTTCTCTTCTTCTTTTATATGAATGATTAATTTTTTCATTTCTTGAAGATCTCTATCATTTTTATTTCCTAATAAACTTTTTAATATTTTTTTAAAAAAACTCATTAAATACAATGATTAAAATATAAATCGAAGTCATATTATTAAAGTTCATATTCATCTCTATTCCAATAAAAATCTTCGTCATCACGTGGATAATCTGCCCATATATCTTCTATAGATTCAAAAACTTCTCCTTCTCCATTTTCTAATTGCTGAAGATTTTCCACCACTTCTAATGGAGCACCAGTACGAATAGCGAAATCGATTAATTCCTCTTTTGTTGCCGGCCAAGGAGCATCTTCTAAATGAGAAGCTAATTCTAAAGTCCAATACATATATTTTATTGATATTTTATTTATACTGAATTATATTTAATAATAATCATCAAAAAAATCCCTAAAATTTTTTGAAAAAATGATATTTGTTTGATTTTCAAAAATCAATAAAATTTCTCATATACAAGATAAAATTAGTGTATTTAAATTACAAATAATTTGATATTATTTTAAACATATGTTAAGATGAAAAAGTTTCCTAGAATTGTATTTATAGGTTCAACTCCTTTTTCTTTTTTCTCTTTGAAAGAATTATATACTCGAAAATATAATATCGTAGGAATAATAACGGCTCCTGATCCTCCATTTTCTAAAAGAAAAAAAAATTCTTTTCCTGTCAAAGAATACGCTTTAGAAAATCATATTCCTCTTTTACAACCAAAAAATCTTTTGGATTCTTCTTTCTTAAGAAATTTCACGATGTGGAAAGCGGATATACAAATTGTTGTTTCTTTTCGTCTTTTACCTAGAGAAATTTGGTCTCATCCAAAAATGGGAACTTTTAATTTACACGCCTCACTTCTTCCTCAATATAAAGGACCCGCTCCTATAAATTGGGCAATTATTAATGGAGAAAAGAAAACTGGATTAACTACTTTTTTTATTTCTAATCAAGTAGATTCTGGAAATATTCTTTTACAAAAAGAAATAGAGGTAAAAGGAGATGAAACAGCTGGAGAACTTGAAAATAAATTAAAAAAGATTAGTGGATCTATAGTTAGAAAAACATTAGAAGGAATTTTGCAAAAAACAATTAAACCTATTCCGCAAAAAATCATAAGTTCTTCATCATTAAAATATGCTCCAAAAATATCTTCTATAAATTGTAAAATTCATTGGAAAGTATCATCTATAGATGATATTTATAATAAGATAAGAGGATTGAGTCCTTATCCATCAGCATGGACTACCTTATTTTTTAAGGAAAATAGATTTGTAAGATTCAAGATTTTCTTGGTCAAGAAAATACGTAAAACACATAATTTTCCAATTGGATCAGTAATTATTTCTTCCTGCGAAATGAAAATTTCGGTAAAAGAAGGATTTATATCTGTTATTGAAGGACAAATAGAAGGGAAAAAAAAAATGAATATAAAAAATTTAATTAACGGAATAAAAATAAGAAAAAACCTTTTTGTTCGATAAAAAAGTATTTTTTTTTACTGCGTCAGCCATTTTATCCATGATAAATCTTTTATATTTGTTATCGAATAAATAAATGTTTTATAGTTAATTCAAATTAAATTAATTATACATGAACAAAACAGAATTGGTAAATTCAATATCTGAAAAAACAGGTATTACGAAAATAAAAGCAAAAAACGTTACGGATGCATTTATTGAAACGGTTATTGAATCCCTAAAAAAAGGAGATAAAGTTACCTTAGTTGGATTTGGAACATTTTCTGTTGTAGAAAGAAATCCCAGAAATGGGATAAATCCTAGAACAGGGAAAAAAATTCATATTCCAGGAAAAAAGGTAGCTAAGTTCAAAATAGGTGCAGAATTGACAAATTTGTAATTTTATTTTTTCAATAGAAGATAAAGTAGCATAGTGCTTTTATCTTCTATTTTTTTCTTAATCTTTTCATGGAGATAATCTATACAAATTCCATTTATTAGTTTTTTTAGTTAAACTATAAACCAATCTATCATGAAGTCTATTCTGTTGTCCTTGCCAAAATTCCATTTTATAGGGTTTTACGATATAGCCTCCCCAATCAAAAGGACGCTTTATTATATTTTTTTTAAAGAATAAACTCCACTTTTGATATTGAATCAATAAATGTTGTTTAGATGGAATAACGGTACTTTGTTTAGAGGCCCAACATCCCACTTGGTTTTCCATGGGTCTTCTAGAAAAATATTCATCTGATTGATTTTTTGATAATTTCATTACATCTCCCTTAATAATAATTTGCCTTTCTGTATTTGGCCAATAGAAAGATATACATGCTTTTGGTTTATTTTGAATGGATCGACCTTTAAAACTCCGATAATTTGTGTAAAAAATAAAACCCTCTTCAGAATACATTTTAAGCAAAACAATCCTTGTTTCAGGAACCCCATCTTTTCCTATAGTTGAGATAGACATCGCATTATGTTCTTCATTTGCTTTATTATGAATATTTTTTTCTTCTTGAAACCATTTATGAAATAATCTGAAAGGATCTAAGGGCGCATCAGTTTCTATCAAAGAATTTTTTTGATAAATTTTTCTACAATTACTTAAATCAGAAATCATAATATTTTATGTAAAAATGTTGACTTATTATCTATCAAATAAAAATATATTAACTTTATTACACAAAAGTTCTCTATTACCTGTTTCATTATTATATGAGGCGTGATAGCTCAGTTGGTTAGAGCGTTGGATTCATAACCCAGAGGTCGGGGGTTCAATTCCCCCTCACGCTATTATTATCTGTATTATGTGTAAAGTTAAAAAGTATCACATGCACTTTTCCGTTTCTAGCTTTTCTCTTTTACAAGAATTATATTTTTTACATAAAATTATAAATACTAAATATTCTCTTTTTAAGTTAAAAATTTTTGGGAAAAAATTGGTGATCATGGTTTCTGATTCAGAAAATCATTTGATTACTACAGAGATACAAGTATATGTAAAAAAAGCATCCGAAGAAAAAATAGCTATTCATCCAAAATTAATGATAGAAATTTTAAAAACTTTTCCGAATGAAACTATTTTTATCAAAAAAGAAAAAAATACACTTAACATTTATTCCAAACAGGGAGATTACCCGATTCCTATTATCTGTCATGAAAATAAAAATAGGCATCATATAACTATTTTTTCCAGTATGGAAAATTTTGAAAAAGGTAATACTTTGAAAATTACTTTATTTTCCAAAATACTTTTAAATATCTTGAATAAAACTTTATTTGCTATGGGAAATGAAGAAATAAAACCTGTTATGAATGGAGTTTTTTTTCGATTCTCTCCAAACGGAGCTACTTTTGTATCCACAGATACTTATAAATTAGTCAAATATACCTTAAAAAATATTAGATCTAATCAGTACATAGAGTTTATTATTTCTAGAAAATCCCTTAGGATACTTCAAAATATTTTATTTAATGAAAAAAAAAGTGTGACAATTGAATACAAACAAATCGGAATGCTCAAATTTAGCTTTGAAACTAAAACTTTTCTATGTGGACTAATAAACGAAAAATATCCAGATTATAATTCTGTGATTCCTAAAAATAAAGATATATCATTTATTATTAATCGTCTTTTTTTTTTAAATTCTATTAAAAGAATATCTCTTTTTTCTAAAGAAGAAACAAATTTTATTCGATTTAATTTAAGTGATAATACATTAAAGATTTATGAAGAAAATACAAGAATTTCTAGTTTTTCAAAAATTCGATGTAAATATATTGCTGATTATTTTCGAGATGAGTCTATAATAAAAATGGGTTTTAATTCAAAATTTTTAATAGAAATCTTATCCTCTTTTAAGGAAGATTTTGTTAGTTTTGAATTATACAGTTCAAATAGAATAGGTATTTTAAAACCATTTTATTCTTCAAAAAAAGAAGAATCGATTTTAATATTGATTATGTCTATAATAGTATGAAAATATCATATAATTGGCTTAGAAAATATATTTCTATTGATCTTAGCGCAAAAAAAATATCAAATATTTTAACGGAAATAGGTTTATCAGTAAAACATGTAATAAAAAAAAAAACAGGAGAAACAGAAGATTCTATTTTTGATGTAGAAATAACTCCTAATCGTTCTGATGCAATGAGTCATTACGGAATAGCTCGTGACTTATATGCGGTTTTAACATTTCGTGGTTATAAAACCCATTTGTTAAAACCCATAATAAGTAATTATCAAAAAGACATTAATAAATATTGTTTTCAAATTTATATTGAAGAAAAAAATAAATGCAGAAGATTTTCTGGACTAATTCTTTCTAAAATAGAAATAAATTCATCTCCAAATTGGTTAAATAATCAATTAAAATCTATTGGAATAAAACCCATAAATAATATAGTAGATATCACAAATTTTGTAATGAATGAATTAGGACTACCTATACAGGTTTTTGATATGGACCAAATAGAAGGACAAAGCATTATAATAAAAAATGTAAGAAATAAGATGAATTTCAATTCCGAAGATAATCGAAAAAGAATACTAAATGAAAAAGATTTTATCATTTCTGATAAAAAAAAACCTTTATCAATAGCTGGAATTATAAATGAAACTAACTTAAATGTTAGTATAAAAACTAAAAATATTTTCTTAGGATGCGCTTATTTTAATCCTGTAGATATCCGTTCTATTGGAATAAGACACATGATAAAAACGGATGCAAGATTTCGATTTGAAAGAGGAGTAGATCCTAATCTAACAGTATATGCTTTACAAAGAACCGCTCTTCTCATAAAAGAAGTGACAAAATGTAATATTAGTTCTGACATAATGGATATTTATCCTAATCCAATAATTCCTTCGAAAATAAAACTTCGTTATCAAAAAATATATGATATTATCGGAAAAAAAATTTCCAAAAAAAACATCAAAAAAATTTTATTACTACTTGAAATAGTCATTCTTGATGAAAATATAAAATCTCTGCTAGTTATTGTTCCTCCTTATCGAATAGATGTACAACGAGAAGTAGATTTAATAGAAGAAATATTACGCATTTATGGGTTAACAAAAATAAAAATTTCTAATAAAATACAAATTTCTCCACTTCCCAATTTTTTTTATAAAACAAAAGAAAAAATACAAAAAACTATTTTCAATCAATTAGTAAATTTTGGATTTCAAGAAATTATAAATCCTCCTATCATAAATAAAAATAAAGATTCTTTATTATTGAATTCTTTTTTCAATAGAGAAGAAATTAAAATTTTAAATTCTGTAAATAAATCCTATAATTCCATGCGTCCAAGTTTATTATTTGGAATGATAGATTGTATTAAACATAATTATAATAGAGGAAATCAAGAAATTAAATTCTTTGAAATAGGGAAAATTTATTATAAAAGTAATAATCAATTTTTAGAAAAAACCTGTTTGAGTATTGCTTTATCGGAAAAAGATAAAAACAAAAAAAAAATCATGGAACCAAGAAGTTCTTTATTTTTTGATTTGAAAGGAATTATAGAACAAATTTTTCAGAGAATCGGGATTTTCCATTATACTCAAATAAACTCTCCTCATCCTTTTTTAAGAGAAAGTATATCTATTAAATATAAAAATAAAAATCTAGTAAAATTAGGAAAATTAAAAGAAGAATTACTCAAAAACCAGAAAATTTTTTACGCAGAAATAGATTGGGAATATTTGATTTCTATCATTCAAAAAAAAAGAGTAATATTTGTTCCATTTTCTAAATATCCTACTTCAAAAAGAGACTTATCATTCTTAGTGGATAAAACTATTTCCTTTGAAAAAATTTATCAGTTAATAAAAGAAAAAGAAAAAAATTTCATCAAAAAAATTGAAATATATGATTTATATGAAGGAAAAGATTTACCAAAAGAAAAAAAATCCTATACAATAAGTTTCTTTTTTGAAAGTCAAAAAGGAACGTTAACTGATTTAATTATTAATGATGTCATGAAAAAAATAGAAAAATTTATAACAAATGAGTTAGGAGCAAAAATTAGAGGGATATCTTAATAATTTAAGAAAAATAAATTCTAGATAAACTGAGATAATTTTCTTAAAATTTTTTTCATTCCGGTTTCTTTTTCTATAATTTTGGAAATTTCTTTTATATGAACTCTTTTTTGTAACATCGAGTCTCTATATCTTATTGTTACTGTATCGTTATCTATGGTCCCATAATCTACTGTAAAACAAATAGGAGTTCCAATAGCATCTTGTCTACGATATAGTTTGCCAATAGATTCTTTTTGATCATAAACTAATCTATAATCTATTTTCAAATCCTGAAATATTTTCTTCGCAATTTCTGGTAATCCATCTTTTAAAACTAATGGAAATATAGCTGCTTTTACAGGTGATAAACAGGGTGGAATTTTCAATACAACCCGTTCCTTTCCATTATCCAATTTTTCTTTTTTAAGAGAAGAAGAATATATGGCAAGAAAAAAACGGTCTAAACCTAGTGAAGTTTCTATTACATAAGGAATATAGTTTTCTGGATGATCTCCAAAAACTCTTAGTTTTTTTTTGGAAAAAAACTCATGTTTTTTTAAATCGAAATCTCTACGAGAATGGATTCCTTCTATTTCTTTAAATCCAAAAGGAAAATGAAATTCTATATCCGCTCCTGCACTCGCATAATGAGCTAGATGATCATGATTACGCAACTGATATTTTTTATCTCCTAATTTTAATCCTAAATGCCATTTTAATCTAATATTTTTCCAATACTCATACCATTTCATTTCTTCTTCCGGAAGGATAAAAAACTGCATTTCCATTTGTTCAAATTCACGCATTCTGAAAAGAAATTGTCTTGCAACAATTTCATTTCTAAATGATTTTCCTATTTGAGCAATTCCAAATGGAATTTTCTTTCTACTAGATTTTTTTACATAAATAAAATTAGAAAATATGCCTTGAGCTGTTTCTGGACGAAGAAATAAATCTCCTTTTTCTTCTTTAATCTTAAACATCATATTAAATGAACGAATATTTGTCCAATTATTCGAACCACATATAGGATCAGAAATATTTAATTCATCAATTAAAACACGAATATCTAATAAATCCTTTTTTTTTATAGATTTATCTAAACGAGATAATATTTCATTTTTACTATTATTTATGAATTTAGAAGTTTTTGGTTCTTTTTGCATGAAATTTACATACGTTCTAATTAATATCTCAGGATTATATCTTTTCTTAGAATCTTTGTTATCAATTAACAATTCATTAAACTTATCAATATGCCCAGATGCTTTCCAAATATCAGAATGCATAAGTATAGACGAATCCAATCCGACTATATTTTCATGAAGTTGAGTCATTGATTTCCACCAATATTTTTTGATATTATTTTTTAATTCTATTCCATATGGTCCATAATCATATACTGCATTCAATCCTCCATAAATATCACTAGAAGGAAAAACAAAACCGTAATTTTTAGCATGAGATGCCAAAAAATGGAAAAAATGATCGTTTTGCATTATAGAAATGAAAATTGGATAAAAATTAACACAAACATAAATACTTTTCTAAATCCAAAGCGGCCATACATCCTGTTCCAGCAGAAGTGATAGCTTGTCGATATGTAGGGTCTTGTACATCTCCTGCAGCAAATACTCCTGGTTTATTAGTAATAGTACTTCCTTTTTCTACAACGATATATCCTCTTTCATCCAATTTCAATTGATTTTGAAACAATTTTGTATTAGGAGAATGACCTATAGCAATAAACAAACCACTTATTAAAATAGTTTGACTAATTTTATTTTTAGTGTTAAATATCTGAATTCCTTCTAAAAAATTATCTCCCATAATTTTTGTAATATGAGAACAAAAAAATATATTCACATTATTTATTTTTGAAATTCGATATTGTAAAGCTTTAGAAGCTCTAAAATAATTTTTTCTAACTACCAAATATACATTTCTGCAAATTTTTGACAAATAACTAGCTTCTTCCAAAGCCGTATCTCCTCCTCCTATAACAGCTACATCTTTTCCTTTATGAAAAAAACCATCACAAGTAGCACAAAAAGAAACTCCCAATCCTAAAAATTTTTTTTCTTTATCCATTCCTAAAAATTTAGGACTGGAACCTGTAGCGATAATAATCCCTTTACTTTCTATATTTTCTTTATTTTCCATCATATAAACACGATGTATCCCGCCTTTTTGATCAGAAAAATCTACTTTCGTAATGGTTTTATGAATAATAATAGTATTAAAACGCTTAGCTTGTTTTTTACAATTTTCCATAAGTTCATTTCCGCTAATTCCTGCAGGAAAACCTGGATAATTATCTACCTTTGTTGTAGATGTTAATTGTCCTCCCGGTTGTAATCCGACAAATAGGACAGGTTGAAGATCTGCTCTTGCTGCATATATAGCCGCTGTATATCCAGCTGGACCAGATCCAATGATTACACAATCCATTATTTTTTTGTTCTTTAACATAAAGAAGGCATACTTTATTTTGGATTTTACTTATTTTTAATTTCAAAAATTATCATATATGTCCATTTTTAACTTTTTTATCAATCATTTACATTTAAAAAAAATTCAAAACAAAACTTATGTATTTTGCATGATTCGAAAAAAATGGTATCCCTTTACAAAAGAAGAAGGAATCCGTCAATATATAATTTTTTTTCTAAAAAAAGTAAAAAAATACAGAAGTTCTAATATTCGAGTAGAAGTCCCTTTTCAAATCAATCAATTAAACAAAAGGTTAGACATACTAGTTATTTTGAAAGAAAAACCCCATATCATCATCGAATGCAAAGCTCCGAATATTTTATTAACACAAAAAACTTTCGATCAAGTATCTAGATATAATATAAAGATACAAGCTCCATATTTAATGGTTAGCAACGGGATAAAAAATTTTGTCTTTCAAATAGACGCATATAATAAAAAATTCTCATTTTTGAATCATCTTCCGATGAACGATTCTTCTATTATTCAAAAATCGAAGACATATAATTAATTAAATCTACTAGTTTAGTCGAATAACCTACTTCATTATCATACCATGACACTATTTTGATAAAAGTGGGGCTCAACATGATACTTGAACTTGCATCGAAAATAGACGTTCTTGTATCTCCTAAAAAATCTGAGGAAACTACAGCTTCTTCTGTATAGCCTAATATTCCTTTTAATGAAGTTTCAGACGCAACCTTCATACAATACTTTATATCATCATAAGTAACGCCATTCTTCAAACGAATAGTGAGATCCAATACAGAAACATCAGAAATGGGAACCCTGAAAGCCATTCCAGTTAATTTCCCATCTAAACTTGGAATAACTTTTCCAACTGCATTTGCTGCACCTGTAGATGCGGGAATAATATTAGTTAAAGATGACCTCCCTGCTCTCCAGTCTCTGGTAGATATAGAATCTACTATTTTTTGAGTTGCAGTAGAAGCATGTATAGTAGTCATTAATCCTTCTAATACTCCAAAATTATCATTCAGAACTTTAATTATCGGAGCCAAACAATTCGTAGTACAAGAAGCATTAGATATTATTCTTTGATCATTTTTTATAGTTTCATGGTTCACTCCCATCACATACATGGGAATATTTTCTTCTTTTGGAGGAGCCGATAATATAACTTTTTTTGCTCCTGATTGTAAATGTAAACCTGCTAAATTTCTGGTTAAAAAAAGACCCGTAGATTCCACTACATAATGAACATTTAAATTTCTCCATTTTAAATTATGAGGATCTTTTTCATTAGTAACTTTTATTTTATTTCCATTTACAATTAAATAATTCTCATCTTCTATGCATATATCTCCCTTAAAAATACCATGAACAGAATCATATTTTAATATATATGCTAAATATTCTATGGAAACTAAATCATTGATAGATACGACTTGGATATTTTTTCTATTTAAAGCAGACATTAAAACTAACTTACCTATCCTTCCAAGACCATTTATTCCTATTTTAATTTCGGACATATTTAATAAATTTTTTATAATTATTTTATAAGTTTTTAACTTTTAAAAAAGTCATAAAAGCAGATGATGGGATCTCTACTTTTCCTATTTTACGCATTTTTTTCTTTCCTTTTTTCTGTTTTTCTAAAAGTTTCCGTTTTCGAGAAACATCTCCTCCATAACATTTATCTGTTACATTTTTTCTTAAAGCTTTAATAGTTTCTCTAGCTATAATTTTTCCAGAAATAGAAACTTGAATTGGAATGCTAAATTGATGTTTTGGGATCAAAACAGATAATTCTTGACATATTTTTTTTGCCATAAAAAATGCTTCATTTTTATGAACCAAAAGAGATAGTGATTCTACTTTTTGATGATTGATTAATACAGTAATCTTTTTTAAATCAGAAATTCTATAATCTAAAAAGGTATAATCAAAAGATGCATAACCCCTAGAAATTGTTTTTAATTTATCATAAAAATCAAATATTATTTCAGATAAAGGCATTTCAAATGTCACTTTAATCCTTCCAGATGGCAAATAATCTTGATTCCCAATTATTTTTCCTCTTTTTCCAATACATAGAGAGATGATACTTCCTATAAAGTTTTCTTTAGTAAGAATAGAAACTAATACATAAGGTTCTTCGACTCGTTGTATTTTTTCTACTTCTGGAAAATTTGAAGGATGGTTCACGATAATCATCTTTTTTTTCATAAAAATTCTATAAGAAACATTAGGAATGGTAATAATAACTGAAATTCCATACTCTCTTTTTAGACGAGCTATAACAATTTCCATATGAAGTAGACCTAAAAAACCGCAATGAAATCCAAACCCTAAAGCTGGGGAAGATTCTGGACTAAAAGTAAGAGCTGCATCGTTTAATTGCAATTTTTCCATAGAAGAACGTAATTCTTCGTATTTATCAGAATTTATTGGATAAACACTGGAAAAAACCATAGGTTTGACTTCTTCAAATCTACTTATGGCTTTTGAAGCTGGATATTTAGCATCTGTAATAGTATCCCCCACTTTGACTTCATAAGTATTTTTGATTCCAGAAACTACATATCCAACATCTCCTGTTTCAATTCTATCTTTAGAAATACGTTTCAATTTAAGAGTACCTATTTCATAAGCACAATAAATTTTTCCTGTAGACATAAAACGTAATTTTTGTCCTTTTTGGATATATCCATTTTTTACTCTAAAATAGGCCAATACTCCAGTAAAAGGATTGTATAAAGAATCAAAAATCATTGCTTGTAGAGGTGCATTTGGATCTCCTTTTGGTGGAGGAATCCGTTTGACTATTTGATCTAAAACTTCTTTAATCCCTAATCCATTTTTAGCACTAACAGAAATAATATCTTTCGATTTACATTTTACTAGTTCTATAATTTCTTCTACACATTCAGATCGTGAATGAGGTAAGTCTATTTTATTTAAAATAGGGATAATTACAAGATTTTTTTTCAATGCTAAATAAAGATTAGATATCGTTTGAGCTTGTACACTTTTGGTGCAATCTACAACAAGTAATGCCCCCTCACAAGCTGCAATGGAACGTGATACCTCATTAGAAAAATCTACATGTCCGGGAGTATCTATTAAATTAAGGATATATACTTGATTTTTATACCGATATTCCATTTGTACCGCATGACTTTTAATCGTAATTCCACGTTCCCTTTCCAAATCCATATCATCAAGTAACTGATCTTTATTCCCATATTCTGAAACTGTTTTTGTCAATTCTAACAAACGATCTGCTAAAGTACTTTTTCCATGATCTATGTGTGCAATGATACAAAAATTACGAATATAATCTATTATCATCGTTTTTAGATTTTTATTAACGTTAACGACCTTGAAGGGATTCGAACCCATTCCATAGGAACCGGAATCCTATATTCTATCCGATTAAACTACAAGGTCTTAAATTTTAAAATTTCTATTATTGAATAAATTCATTGTTTTTTGTAAACCATTTAAAACAAATGAAAATATTATTTCTACACTGATTTCTAATCTATTAAACAAATTTTTTAATTCTTCTTCATTCCAATTCCCCAATACATAATTTATTTTATTATCTTGATAAAAATTATTTTTAATCCCAAAACGCATCCGAGCATAATGAGATGTTCCTAATTCTTTTTCAATACTTTTTAATCCATTATGTCCTCCATATCCTCCTTTTCCTCTCAAACGAATTTGACCAAAATTAAGATAAATATCGTCAGATATTACAAGAATATTTTCCAGAGCTATCTTTTTTTTATTCATCCAATATTTTATAGCTTTTCCACTTTCATTTACATAAGTAGATGGTTTTAAAAAAAAAAGTAATTTTTCTTTATAAATCAATTTTGAAATAAAACCAAATTTCTTTATCGAAAAAGATAGAAAATATTTTTCAGAAATTTTATCTACAATCCAAAAACCTAAATTATGTCTTGTTTTTTGATATATCAATCCTGGATTTCCTAATCCAGTTATTAAAAATTTTTTCATTTTTTGAGAAAAAAATCATTGATCCTCTTTTTGGATAACTTCGTGGACTTTCATTCCTATATCTGCTGGAGATGTAACGATATGGATTCCGTTTTTTTTCAAAATATCCATTTTTACTTGTGCCGTCTCTGATTTGTTTCCTATAACAGCCCCAGCGTGTCCCATTGTACGCCCTTTAGGAGCTGTCACACCAGCAATAAAACCTATGATTGGCTTTTTATTTCCTGAATTTTTCATCCACCACTCAGCTGCATCAATCTCTAATTTTCCTCCTATTTCTCCAATCATTACAATACATTTTGTTTCTGAATCTTTCAAGAATAAATTCAAGATATCCGTGATATTCATTCCAATAATAGAATCTCCTCCTATTCCAATAGCCGTAGAAATACCATAACCATATTGTACTATTTGATCTGCTGCTTCATAAGTAAGCGTTCCAGATCTAGAAACTATACCTACTTTTCCTTTTTTATTGAAAACCAAATTTGGCATAATCCCTACTTTAGACTCTTCTGGAGAAATAATTCCAGGACAATTCGGGCCAATCAAGCGTGATTTTTTTCCTTTTAAAAAATTTTTTATTTGAATCATATCCGAAACTGGAATACCTTCAGTGATGCACACAATTATTCTCATATTCATACTAATCGCTTCTAGAATTGCATCTGATGCAAAAAAAGAAGGAACAAAAATAACACTGACATCTCCTCCTGTATGGTGAACGGCTTCATCCATAGTATTAAAAATAGGAACTCCTAAATATTTTCTTCCTCCCTTTCCTGGAGTGACCCCTCCGACTATACAGGTCCCATAATGAATCATCTGTTCAGTATGAAATAAACCTTCTTTACCCGTTAAGCCTTGTACAATGACACGAATATGTTTATTTATCAAAATACTCATAATAATCTTTTAATAAAATTGATATTATATTAATTACACAATTATTTTCTAACTCTTTCTATATAAGATTTGCTATCCGTATTTATCTTAATATACTCGCCAGTATTTATAAATAAAGGAACCAATAACTTAGCTTCGGTTTCCAAAATAGCAATTTTACTGGAAGTATTAATGGTATCTTTTTTTCTTACTTTTTCTGTATATTTCACTTGTAAAATAACAGTAGGAGGCATTTTTACAAATAAAGCTATTTGATTATTATTACTTTTTACATGAAAAAAAATAGTTAATTTTATTCCCTCTTTTAAAAAATCAGTATGATTTTTTATCAGTTTGTTATCAATTGGGATTTGATCATAGTTGTTTGTATTCATAAAATAAAAAATATCTCCATCCCTATACAAATATTGGTATAATTCAGATACTATTTTTGCTTCTTTTACTCGATGTTTTGCTGAAAAATTATTTTCCAAAACATGACCTGTAATCAGATTTTTCAATTTAGTTCTTATAAAAGCATATCCCTTACCAGGTTTAACGTGAAGAAAATCAATTATTTTATACACTTCATCATTATATTGTATATGCAACCCCTTTCTAATATTCGTATACATTTTATTCTCTATTTTTTTTTTAAATATATCAGTTTTATGATGATTCCTGAATTTTTACTATTTTAGCCATAACTTCCGCTTCAACTACAAGTTGATTATTGACATATCCCTTTCCTTGCATATGGACGATCCCCCTTCTTATTGGTTCTAACAAATCTACTTGAAAAACTAACAAGTCTCCAGGAATTACTTTTTTTTTAAATTTTACTTTATCTATTTTTAAAAAATATGTAGAATAATATTCAGGATTTTTAACTTTGTTTAATACAAGAACTCCACCAACTTGTGCAATAGCTTCAATTTGCAATACTCCAGGCATGATTGGTTCTTTAGGAAAATGTCCTATAAAAAAAGATTCATTCATTGTTACATTCTTAACTCCTATTACATAATCATCGGTCAACTCCATAATCTTATCTACTAATAGAAATGGAGGTTTATGAGGTAAAATTCTCATAATATTTCTAATATCCAAAATAGGCTTTTTTGTTAAATCAAATTTTGGAATATCTTTATGTATTTGAATATTTTTATTTTGTATTAACTTTCTTGCAAACAGTGTATTTATATGATGATCTGTGTTGTAAGCGATTATTTTTCCTTTTAATTTAACTCCTATTAAAGTTAAATACCCCATAATATCCAAAAGATTATGTTTTGCTATTTCATTATAATAAGAGGGAGTACGGAAAATATTTCCGTTTTGTATCTTCATTAGATTTTCTTTTTCGTAAATAAAACAGAAAGTCCTTGAACTCGCTATTTGTTTAAATTGATCTGGATATTTTAGTACAGCATTTTGTATATTTATAAATTTAGAATCAAAATCAACCATGGTGACTATTTCTAATTTTTTAGAAGGTAAAGCAATAATCTCTCCTCCTGTTTTTGAATCCACATGAGATATAATTTCTTTGATCGAATAATATCCTCTTTCTGCATTTTGTTCTATGACTCCTGCTTTTTCAATAGCCTCTACAAAATATTTGGAAGAACCATCCATGATAGGAAATTCCATGTTATCCAATTCTATGATGACATTATCTAAATCCATTCCCATAAGAGTAGCCAAAACATGTTCGATCGTACAAATTTTTAATCCATTTTTTTCTAGAATAATCCCTCGATCCGTTGTTTCATTAAACAAAAATGAAAGATGCGCTTTTATACTAGGTTTTTCTTCTATATCCGTTCTTACAAAAAGAAATCCTGAGTTTTCAGGAGCTGGTTTAAAAGTTATAGTAACGTTTTTTTCCGTATATAATCCTACTCCTTGTAAGGTTATTTTTTTTGCAATGGTTTTTTGCTTATCAAACATAATTTGATGATTATACTAAAAAAAATATTTACTTCATTTTTATAAAGAAAAAATTTTATTTTCCATATTTGAAAATATGAATTCTTTAATGAAAGTAAAGAAAAATAAAAAACTTTATGTAATTTAGGGAGTTACAAGTGTTCTTTTCATGAATTTTTTTAGACGCTTTATTTGTTTATTAACAGGTTTTATTATTGGTTTTCTGATTTTATTATACTGCACACCTACTACCTCTTATTCTTATCATCAAAGAATATTAGATAATAATATAAAAAGGAAAAAAATAATATTTGATGAAAATATAATTAGAAATTGTAAAAAAAAATACATGTTTTGTAACCCGATTTTCATCAAATCCGAACTTTTAAAGAAAGGAAAAATCATCTCAATAAAAAGATTGTTAAAAACAAAACTATATCCGATGATTTACCATATTGAGATAAAAGATAAAAATAGGAAAAGAATCTTTGTTATCGAAGAATATATAGATGTTATATATATAAAAAAAATAATTTTTTTTTAGATAAAATATAAAATAATATGAAAAGAACTTATCAACCTTCTAATAGAAGAAGAGTAAATGTTCATGGATTTTTAAAACGGATGTCCACAAAAAACGGTCGCAAGATTATATCTAGAAAAAGAAAAAAAGGTAGAAAAAAATTAACAGTTTCTAACTTTAAAAAATAAAATCATAAAATATCAAACAATTCTATATCTCCAATTATAGGATAATTTCTTCCTTTTATATGAAATTTTTTTCCATGACAAATGGAATCTTCATAGGAAAAAAAATTAGACAAATCTCCTATATCAACTATTTTTGAAATTAAATCAATATCGTTTTTAACAAAATTAAATTTTTCTATATTCCTTATCCCTATATCAACCAACAACTGATATTTTCCTCTTTGAATTTCTACTCCTCTATAAATTTTGTCTAATAGTTTTTTTTTATTTTCAGGTATAGTAAAATAAGAAGAATATTCTTTTTCAAGATCTATTTCTTGAGTAGAAAGAATATATAATCCTATAAGAATAGATAAAGCATTATATTTTCTAATTATATCTTTTTGAGGATCTTCTGGATAATTTCCGGCTTCAAAAAGAATACAAGGATAACCCTTTTTTTGTAAATTATCTCCAGTAGCTGTAGGGTAGAATTCATCTGAAAATCTTCCTATTGAACCGATAGATGGCAAAATGGATCTCATCCTTTTTTCAATAGAAGCTATCAGTCCCATAGCCTTTTTTCTTTCAGGAGAAATTTTTGTATCCTTTTTCTCTTTTACCGATGGGCATAAAAAAGACAAAATAGCTGGATTGAAATTTGTGTTTCCAACATTATAAATACTTCTTTGATCATGTAAATTAAATAAAATATTGGGTTTGTTATATTGTATTTCATGAAATAGTATTTGAATTTCTGGAGATTGTAAACGAAGAGCATCTCTATTTAAATCAATGTTTACAGCATTTCTTCTTTGATATTTTTCAGAACCATCGGGATTTAACATAGGAATAAACAAAATGGTTAAATTTTTTCTTATAAATCTAACTAAATCATAGTTTTTTTCTTTTAGAAAAAAGTGAAGAATATCAAACATGGCTTTTGTTCCCGTTGTTTCATTTCCATGCATTTGAGACCATATAAAAACTTTGCAATCTCCAGATCCCCATTGAATTTTAAAAATTTTTCTATTTTCTATAGAAAATCCTACAGGAACAATAGAACATATACTTTCATATGTTTTTATCATTTTTAATAATTCAGAGTATTTAAAAATTTTAGAAGAATTAAAACTTCTCTCTTGAAAACAATTATAATTTTTAAATAAAGAATGTATATCCAAGTCTAACATAATCATGGTAGATTTAATTCATTAAATAATTTTCTTTTTTATTTTCCTAATCTAAGAAAGAGTTAAACAATTTTATTAAAAGTTTTTTATTTTCGTAAAAATACAAATAAACGAGGATCAAGAAAATATTAACATCAAGCGGACAGTTCCCTCAAGTAGGAAAAAAAATATAAATACGTTTATAAAAAAAACTATTCTTGAGATCCTTTTATTATAAATGGAACGAATTTTTACTTATTATGAAGAAATATTTTAAAATCAACTACACTGAATCAGTTCTATTAATTTTAGCATTTACAGTTTTGAACTTTTTTAACATAATTTTTAGAAAACTATTGATGGCTATACATTTACCCGATAGTATGATATTTTCTATATCATATACAATCCCCTTCATTTTTTTATTTATTTTTATTTCTCATCAAGCTCAAAAAAAAAATCTAATCATAGAATTATCATTTAAAATTTCTCCATGGTATATTTATCTTGTTCTTTTTTGTATGATGCTTTGTATGATTATACTTAACGATTACGTGACTTCTTTCGTTCCAAAAGAGGGTCCATTGTTAGGAAATATGTATAAAGAAATTGAGGATTTTTTAAAAGAAGAAGCTAAAAATCCAATTCCATTTTTTTCCACTACAGTCTTGTTAGCTCCTATATGTGAAGAAGTTCTTTTTAGAGGAATTATTCTAAATGGAATGTTAAAAAATAAAATACATCCAATTAAAGCCATCCTATTTTCTTCTTTTTTATTTGGAATCACTCATATGAACCCTTGGCAATTTTTAGGAGGAATTATTATTGGAAGTTTCATTGGGTTTATTTATTTCACTACTTCTTCTATAATAGATTGTATATTATTACATGTTTTTAACAATGCTTTTGCCATATTTACTATGTTTTTTTTCATGAAAAATGAAGAATTTATTTCAAAACAAATAAATTTTAATTTATGGTTAATTTTGATAATTAGTTTTACCATAATTATGGGTTGCGTTTTTCTTTTTAAAAAAAGAAGAAAAGAATGAAACAAATTGTTTTTGTTACAAGAAATTTTTTTAAAGAAAGAGAAATAAAATATTTTCTTTATGCTAATGATAATCAATTGAATATTTTATCCTTAAAAGATATTCTATTTCCATACTCCATTAAAGAGAACGGAAATTCTTTTCAAGAAAATGCTTTAATTAAAGCAGAATTTTTTTTTCAAAAAACACATATTCCTTGTTTTTCTGAAGATTCTGGATTGAGAATAGAATGTTTAAATGGAGCTCCAGGTATCTATTCCTCTAGATATCTTCAAAAAGAAGATAGTCTAGAAAAATTACTTCTTAATATAAAAAAAACTTCATCTAGAAAAGCAGAACTTTTTTGTGTTTTTTGTTTAAAAACAAATAAAGAAAAAAATTATTTTTTTGAAGGAAAATTAACCGGACACATCTCGGAAAAAATCATGGGAAAAAAAGGTTTTGGATATGATCCTATATTTATTCCAGACAAACATAAAAATACTTTATCTCAAATAAATATTCTTCAAAAAAACAAGATCAGTCATAGAATAAAAGCTTTTAAAAAACTCATGAAATTCATGAATCATCATCTATAATGGATAAAACTTCATTAACAATTTTGGGATGTCATTCCTCAATTCCAACGGAAAAATTTTATCCTACAGCTCAAATATTAGAGATGAAAGGTGCTTTTTTTCTTATTGATTGTGGAGAAGGGACACAAGTTCAATTAAGAAAAGCGAAAATAAAATTTAATAAAATAGTACATATATTCATATCTCATTTACATGGAGATCATTTTTTTGGATTAATTGGATTGCTTTCTACTTTTCATTTACTAGGAAGAGAAAAATCAGTACACATTTACGCCCCAAAAGGATTAAAAGAAATTATAGATGTTCATTTTAAATGGTCATATACACGATTAAAATTCTGTATTGATCATATTGAATTATCTTCCAAAAAATTGGAAAAAATTATGGAAAACGAAAAAGTAGAAGTTTATACCATTCCATTAAAACATAGAATTTACGCCAATGGTTTTCTTTTCAAGGAAAAACCTTGTAATAGAAAATTGAATATGGAGGAAATAAAAAAGATTCCTTATATCAAAATAGAAGACTATAAGAGTTTACAACTTGGAAAAGATTTTAGAACAAAAGAAGGGAGAATCATTCCGAACGATCAACTCACATTTGATCCCCCAAAAATATTATCTTATGCTTTTTGTTCAGATACTTCCTATTATTTGCCTATTATTGAACAAATAAAATATGTAGATTTATTATATCATGAGTCTACTTTTTTGAAAAAAGAAGAAAATAGAGCGATTAAGACAGGACACTCTACCGCAAACCAAGCTGCTTGTATAGCTAAAAAGGCTCAAGTAAAAAAATTATTATTGGGACATTATTCGAATAGATTTCCTAATATAAAAGCATTTGAAGAAGAAGCAAAAGAAATATTTGATAATGTAGAAGCTTCGGAACCATTAAAAACATACTACCTAGATGAATAATTCATTTCAATTTTTTTAGAAGAAATGAAAGAGATAAAAAAACCCACTGTTAAAATAATACATGTCATCATTCCAAAATCCTCTATGGTGAATTTCATAGGAAATGGAATTTTTCCTCCAATTTTCAATAAATGATATTTATCTTGTAATAGAGATAGGATATAAGTTGTTAATATTCCAATTCCCCATCCAAATACACTGATAATAACTCCTATATGAAAGAATATTCTTCTTATTCTATACAAAGAATAACCAAAACTCCATAAGAGAAAAATATTTTCTCTCTTATCTAACTGTAAAATAAAAATAGCACCAATTAAGTTAAATGCCGTCATTATAGTTATTAAACTAAATAAAAAATAAATAAATATTTTTTCTGTATTAATTACCTTGTAAAAAGCTCTTTTTTCTTCTGTACGTGTTTTTATCCTAAATTTTGGACCAAATTTTTTTTTTAAAATATTTTTTATCTTGTCTATATTTTCCTCTTGATGAATTTTTATCTCAAGAGAATGAAAAACATTTTTATTAATCAAATTTTGAATATCAAGAATATCACAAAATAAATATTTTTGATCTATTTCTTGGTTAAAATGAAAAAGACCTTTTATTCTAACTTTTTTTTGCATTAAAAATGGAACAAAATCTTTTTTATTTTTATAGGAAAAAAAACTAATACTCATAGAGTCTGTTTCTATTTCATCCATAAATAAAAATGGAAAAATCGATGAGATCCCTACATATAGATCCAATTTATTATGGGATAAATTTTTATCATTTTTGATAGTTATTTTTTTAAATTTATTCATCACTTCTTCATATTTTGAATCTACTCCTTTTAAGTGGAAAAAATATTTTTCATTTTTATAATGAAAAAAAACTTTTTTTTCCATTGTTTTAGAAAAACACATAATTCCTTTTATTGATCTCATTTTTTCATTGAAAATATTTTCATGAAAGAAGATATCTTTTCCATTAAAAGAAGAAATAATAATATCAGGATAATTATTTTGATAGAACTTAATATTTAAGTCTTCTAATCCTGAGAAAACAGATAAAATAGTAGATAAAGAAAATGTCGATATACTGAGTGATATAGTAGACAAAAAAATTATGATGTTAACAATGTTAGTTTTTTTTTTGGAAAAAAAATAGCGTATAGTTATGTAAAAAGAAGTCCTCAAAAAAAATGATTCAATTTCGAAAATTGACTACACGAAAATCCAATTCTGGAATTTTTTTTACACGATATCTAAGTTTTTTGGAAAGTAATTTTCTATAAAATCCAGATTTGGAACGAATATTTTCCAAAATTTCTTGATCTAAAAAAGGATACATAGATATATAACTCTTTATTAAACTCAGATCAGGAGTCATACGAATCTTGATTAGAGTAATCAGAAAACCTTTTTTTGTTTTATCTTTCATCAAGATTTCTGCTATTTCCATGTAAAATATTGAAGATAATCTTTGATTTCTAATAGAATTCATTTCTATCATGTTTTTCTTAATTTAACAAAAAATGAAGAATAAAACTTTTTCATCATAAAATTTGTAATCTGAAAAATATTGTTGTAACATTGTATTTATTTTTAGGTCCCATAGCTCAGTTGGTTAGAGCACCTGACTCATAATCAGGGCGTCGCTGGTTCAAATCCAGCTGGGACCATTTCTGTTTTTGTGACCGGGGAGGGATTCGAACCCACAACTTACAGTTTAGGAAACTGTTGCTCTATCCTATTGAACTACCCAGTCCATTTCATTTTTTTGATGAAATAACAGATACAATGGATTTATTTTTAGTTCTTTTTTTAAAAAAAACAAAACCTGTTTTCAGGGCATATAAAGTGTGATCTTTTCCCATTCCGACATTAATTCCAGGATGATGTTTTGTTCCACGCTGACGAACAATAATACTTCCACATTTAACATGTTGATTTCCAAATATTTTTATTCCTAATCTCCTTCCTTCTGAATCTCGTCCATTTCTAGAACTTCCTGAACCTTTTTTATGAGCCATTTTTAATAGATTTTTTTTCTAAAAAGGAAATTACTTTAATTTTTGTAAAAAATGGTCTAAATCCATTTTTGACCTTATATCCTTTTCTTCTCTTTTTTTTGAATATAATTATTTTATCTCCTTTTAAATGTTGTAAAATTTCTACTTCCACCTTCACATTTTCTAATAAAGGAGTTCCTATTTTAAGAAAACCATTTTTATAAAAAAAAATAACTCGATCCAACAACATTTTTTCTCCTAAACTCATAGAAGAAAAACGAGGAACATAAACGTATTTATTTTCAATAAGTTTAAATTGTTTTCCTTGAAAATCTACAATTGCGTATATCATAATAATACAATTTTTACTTTAGTAAAAACTTTCTCGCTTTCAAAAGCCCTTCCAATAAATAATCTATTTCTTTAAAAGTGTTATAAATAGAAAAACTAACACGAACCATTCCTGCAACATTGAAGAAATTCATCAAAGGCTGAGCACATAAATGTCCCGTACGAACGGCAATCCCTAGACGATCCAGGATACTTCCTATATCAAAACAATGCAATTTACTCAAATTAAAAGATATAATACTCAATCTTTTTTTATAATCTACTCCTCCATATAATTGGATCCCATCAATAGTACTTAAACGCTGTATAGCATAAATTAAAAGTTTTTCTTTATAAGATTGTATATTTTCCACACCTATTTTTTCTACAAAATCTATAGCAGATCCCCAAACAATAATTCCTTCTATATTTGGTGTTCCAGCTTCAAACTTAAATGGTAAATCGGAATAAGTGGTTTTTTCAAAACTTACATTCTTAATCATTTCACCACCTGCTTGATAAGGAGAAATACTATCTAATATTTTCTCCTTTCCATATAAAACTCCAATTCCAGTAGGTCCATACATTTTATGCGCAGAAAATACATAAAAATCGGTATTTAAATCTTGTACATTTAAACTTAAATTAGAAGGAACTTGAGCACCATCAATCAAAACTAACGCCCCATATTCATGAGATTTATCAATAATGTTTTTAACTGGATTCACAATTCCCAAAACATTAGATACATGTGTTATTGCTACTAGTTTAGTTTTTTCTGAAATTAATAATTCGAAATCTTCCAATTGCAAAACACCATTTTGATCAATGGGAATAATTTTTAATAAAGCACCTTTTTTTTTACAAATAATTTGCCATGGAACAATATTGGAATGATGTTCAAGATAAGAAATAATTATTTCATCTCCTTTTCTAATATTAATACTGGATGCTACTAAATTAATAGATTCAGTAGTCCCTTTTGTAAAAATAATTTCTGAAGAATGTTTCGCATGAATAAAATTTTGAATTTTTTTTCTTACATTTTCTACATGATAGGTAGCTTTTTGACTTAAAAAATGTAGACCTCTATGAACGTTAGAATTTATCGTAGAATAATAATTTTCACAAGCATGAATCACTTGCAAAGGCTTTTGAGTCGTTGCTGCATTGTCTATATAAACTAAAGGATTGGAATAAACTGTTTTTTTTAAAATTGGAAATTGATTTCGTATTTCTTGAATTATTTTTTGTGAAAACATAATTATAAATATATCCCTAATTTTTTTTTCATCTTGTCATGAACTAAATTTCTCAATTTCAATATATTCATGGTTTTTAATACTTCTTCTAAAAAAGAAAGCAATAATAAAACTTTACTTTCTTTTTCCGGAATACCTCTTGATTGACAATAAAATAAATCAAGTTCATGAAAAGTTCCAACAGTACAACCATGTGAACATTTCACATCATCAGAAAAAATTTCTAACTGAGGCTTAGCATATATACAAGCTTCGTCAGAAAGAAGAATATTATTATTTTTCTGAAATGCTTTAACTTTTTTTATACACTTATCAACGAGTATTTTTCCATTAAAAATTCCTATCGATTTATTCCATAAAATATTTTTATATAATTGAAAACTATGAGCATTTGAATATAAATGCTCCATTGAGGTATGATGATCTACTAATTGTCCCTCTGATAATAGAGAAATTCCATATAGATAAGAATAAGTAAATTTTCCATGAGAATAAAAATTTAGATTGTTTCTAATAAATTTTCCTTGAAAAGAAAAGGTATAAAATGAACATTTACTACGTAAATCTTGTTTCACAAACGTATTATCTATAATGGATAATTCGTCCAAATCATCTTGAATTTTATAATATTCTATTTGACTATTGGAAAAAGCATAGATTTCACTAACAGAATTATTAAACAATAAATGTTTTTTTAAACATTTATGATGTTCAATAATTTGAACATAAGAAGATTCTCCAACTATAATTAAGTTTCTTGTATTTAACATAATTTTTGACTCGATTCCCGTATATATATGCAATATCTCTATAGGGTTTTTCAAAAAAATATTATCAGGAATGTAAATATATCCTCCATCTTTTGAAAAGATGGTATTTAAAATGTTAAAAGCCTCATTAGGATTAGATAATTTTCCATAAAAATTTTTAATTTCTCTTTCTTCTTGTGAAGCGAGATTAGATAATCTAATTTTACTAGATGTAGATGTATGAGAATAAATAGATTGATATTTCCCATCAATAAAAATTATAAGAAAAGAATCGTCTAAATAAATCAATTCTTTGATCTTTTTATATGTTAAATCTTTTCTTTGTTTAGAAAAAAGATTGTATTCTTGATTAAGAATTGAATGAACATCTGTATTTCTCCATTCTTCATCTGTAACAGATGGAAATCCTTTTTTTAGAAAAAGATCTATAGATTTATGTCGTAAACTAGATATATAGGAATATTCTCCATGAATGTTTTTTTCGCGGCACTTTGAAAGTGAAGAAAAAATTCTATCTCTTAATAGCATGAACCCATCAATTTCAATTAATTTTATTTTATTTGATTTTTAATCCAATCATATCCTTCTCTTTCTAATTTTTCAGATAAATCCTTATTTCCTGATTGAACTATTTTACCATCATACAAAATATGTATAATATAATCTGAAAATAAATAATCTAATAATCTTTTGTAATGAGTAATAATAATCATAGAATTTTTTTCGTTTTTTAACGTATTAATTCCTTGTGCTACAGTTCTCAAAGAATCTATATCTAAACCAGAATCTACTTCGTCTAAAATAGATAACAAAGGATCTAACATGGCCATTTGAAATATTTCATTTCTTTTTTTTTCTCCTCCAGAAAATCCTTCATTTAAAGAACGATAAAAAAAATCTTTTTCCACATTTAAAAGATCCGCTCTTTCCTTCATTTTAAAGAGCATTTCTTTAGCAGACATTTTACCTACCCCTCGTGCTTTACGAGATGCATTCATCGCTGTTTTAATAAAATTAATTACAGAAATTCCAGGGATTTCTACCGGATTTTGAAAAGAAAGAAAAATTCCCAAATGTGCACGTTCTTCTGGAGAAAGAGAGATCAAATCCTTATTCTGAAAAATAATATTTCCTTTAGTTATATGATATTCTTCTTTTCCAGCGATAACAGAAGCTAGTGTACTTTTTCCAGAACCGTTAGGTCCCATAATTACATGAATTTCTCCTGAATTAATTTGAAAATCAATTCCTTTAAGAACTTGTTTCCCATCAACAGAAACATGTAAATTTTTTATACTCAACATAGTTAAGCTATTATTTCCCTAATAATTAATACAAATGCATTATCCAACAGACCCTTCCAAGGTAACTTCTAAAAGTTGTTGAGCTTCTACCGCAAATTCCATTGGCAATTTTTTCAAAATTTCACTACTAAAACCATGAACAATGAGAAAAATTGCTTTTTCTGTATCAATTCCACGTTGATTACAATAAAATATTTGATCTTTTCCAATTTTTGAAGTAGTCGCTTCATGTTCGACTTGGGAGGTTGAATTATATACATTGATGTATGGAAATGTATGTGCTCCGCATTCATGTCCTATTAATAAAGAATCACATTGGGAAAAATTACGTGATTTTACGGCTTTAGGAGATATATTCACTAATCCTCTGTAATTATTTTGAGCTTTTCCAGCAGAAATGCCCTTTGAAATAATAACACTTTTTGTTTTCTTTCCCAGATGAATCATCTTAGTACCCGTATCCGCTTGTTGAAAATCTTTAGTTAAAGCTAAAGAGTAAAATTCTCCAATGGAAAAATCTCCTTTCAGAACACAAGATGGATATTTCCAAGTAATAGAAGATCCGGTTTCTACTTGAACCCAAGATATTTTAGCTCTTTCTTCACATAATCCACGTTTTGTCACAAAATTGAAAACCCCTCCTTGTCCTTTTTTATCACCAGGAAACCAATTCTGAACGGTAGAGTACTTAATTTCAGACTCTTCCAAAGCGACTATTTCTACAACTGCAGCATGTAACTGATTCTCAGCTCTTTGCGGGGCTGTACACCCTTCTAAATAACTAACAAAAGATCCTTGATCTGCAATAATTAAAGTTCTCTCAAATTGACCAGTTTGATTTTCATTAATACGAAAATAGGTAGACAATTCCATAGGACAGCGAATTCCTTTTGGGATATAACAAAAAGAACCGTCTGAAAAAACAGCTGAATTAAGAGCTGCATAAAAATTATCTTCCCTTGAAACTACCGAACCTAAATATTTTTTAACGATATCTGGATATTTTTTCAAAGCATCACTAATGGAACAAAATAGAATTCCCTGGCCTTTTAGTTTTTCTTGAAACGTCGTAGCTAAAG
Organism: Blattabacterium cuenoti; assembly: GCF_014251735.1. NCBI lineage: Bacteria > Pseudomonadati > Bacteroidota > Flavobacteriia > Flavobacteriales > Blattabacteriaceae > Blattabacterium > Blattabacterium cuenoti. The sequence goes on from NZ_CP059197.1 coordinate 637,129, forward strand.
AAACAGAATCTAAAACTATATCTGTTGCAATTTCAGAAACGTGTTTTTTTTCTTCCAGAGGAATTCCTAATTTATTAAATGTATCTAATAATTCTGGATCCACTTGATCTAAATTATTCAGATTTATTTTCTTTTTTGGAGCAGAATAGTAACTGATATCCTGATAATTTAGTTTATCATATTTTATATTTGCCCAAGTTGGTTCTTTCATTTTTTTCCATATAGAATAGGCTTCTAATCTCCAATCTAACATCCATGTTGGTTCATCTTTCTTTTCTGAGATCTTTTGAATAACATTTTCACTTAATCCTACTGGAATTTTATCCGATTCTATTGGAGTATAAAAACCATACTTATACTCATAATCAGAACCAGTAAAACTTTCTAATATTTTATTATTTTCTTTCATACACTCACTATGATGAAAAACTTTTTCCGCATCCACAAGTATGTTTAGCATTAGGATTTTTAAAATAAAACCCTTTTCCATTTAATCCACCTGAATACTCTAACGTCGTTCCTGCTAAATAAGGAAAACTATTTTTATCTACCAATATTTTCATATCTCCATGTTGAAAAAGTTTATCTTCTTTTTTTTGTTTTTGATCAAAAGTCAGCTCATAGGATAAATTAGAACATCCTCCTTTTTTAACCCCAAATCTAATGAAAGAAATTTCTTTAGAAATTCCTTCTTCTTTCATAATAGAATTCAATTTATTTTTAGCTTGATCTGATATAAAAACCATAATATTTAAATTTTTTTTTATCTATGTTTTTTTATTAAAAAAACCTTTGTCATTCCTTTTTTAATTCCCCATTTATCTGACATTCCTGCATTAATTTCCAAAATATATTTAATCGAAGGGGTATTAATAACTTCTACATTTCTCATAGGGGAAACATATTTATTAACAAAAATAACTGTGTTAAAATGATCAATATAAACAATATCTAAAGGAATTCGCATATTTTTCATATTCATTTGTTGAATTTCTTCTTTTTTATCTAAAATAAATAACATTCCTCTGTCCTCTTTCATAAAAGATCGATACATTAGTCCGTTTTTTTTTTCTATTTCTTTATTAACTAATTCTATTTCAATTTTTTTGAAAAAAAAATTTTTATTTTTCATGTATAATTCTCCATGTTTCAAAAATTGAATTTCCAATTGATCTCCTATATCTATGAATAATTCATTCTCATTTTCACTTTTTTCAGAAGATAAAAAAAAGAAAATAACTATTAGAGAAAATAAAATTTTCACTTTATTCATGAAAAAAATATTTTCTTTTTATTGAAAGACTAAGAATAATTATTCCAAAAAAAACACATGGAATACTTAGCCATTGTCCAGTGTTTAAAGAAAATAAATTGATAATCTCATTTCCTTGTGGTTCTTTTATAAATTCTAACAGAAAACGAACAGACCAAAGAAAAGTAAAAAAAATTCCAGATATATATCCAACAAGATCTCTTATATTTTTTTTTCGGTATAAAAACCATAAAAATAAAAAAATAAGTAAATAACTAAGAGCTTCATATATCTGAACAGGATGTCTAGGTACTATATCTCCATATGCAGTATCCATTTGTACGAATTTAACAGACCAAGGAAAATCACTAGGCTTACCGACAATTTCAGAATTGAAAAAATTTCCTATTCGTATAAAAAAAGCAGCTAATGAAGCTACAATACATAATCTATCACATATCCAAAAAAATGATTTATTTTTATTTTTTAATATTTTTTTTTTATAAAAAAAAATAGATAAAATAATTCCTATAGTAGCTCCATGACTAGATAAACCTCTATAACCAACAAATTCATAACCTTTAATCATTCCTAACAAAAGACTCGAAGGGTTTTCTCTCACAGGAAATAAAGCTTCGATCCAATGATCGGAAAAATATGATAAATCATAAAAAAATACTTGTCCTAATCTAGCTCCTAGAATAGTCCCTAAAACCGTGTATATCAATAGAGGATCTAAATATTTATGATGAATATTCTCAATTCTATAAATATATTTCATTACATACCATCCAACTAAGAAAGAAATAACAAACATTAAACTATAAATATGAATAGATATTCCCTTCCATAAAACAAATTTTGTAATTGGATCCCAATTAATATATTCTAACATAATTGTGAATTTAATTTTATTTTTTATTTAATAGGATCATATCCTGATTTACCCCATGGATGACACCGAATAATTCTTTTAAAAATTATTAAAATAGCTCTACATAGACTATATCTCGTTAAAGATTGAATCATATAATCCGAACAGCTAGGGATATATCTACAATGTTTTCCTATCCATGGGGATATTCCAATTTGATAAAATTGAACAATTTTTAAGAGTAAAATATTGAATATTTTCATACGTTACTTTTTTTTATGTTTCTGATAAAAAATCAGATACTTCTCTGTAAAAATCTATAGGATTATCCACATGAATCCAATGATTTGCTTTTTCTATAAGAACAATTTTTGCATTTGTAAAAAGTTTCTGTATGCGAAAAAAGTCTTGAGGGATAAGATAATCCGAATATTCTCCACGTAAAAAAAGAGCAGGATTATCAAAATTTCCTCCTTTGATTTCCTGTTGAATTAAATAGGAATAATTATTTTCAATTCCTCGCAAGAAAAAACGAAACGCTAATTTTTCGTCTTTTTTTCTATAAGTACATTTAGAAAAGAAGGACCGAATTTCTGGAGAAGAAATAAAATGTTTTAGAAAAGAATCAAGATCTTTTCTTGTTTTAAGAATATCAAAATCCACGTTTTTCAACACTTGAATAATTTTTTTATGATAAGTGGAAGAATAGGACCTAGGACCTATATCTACAATGATAATCTTTTTAGGAATTGATGGATAATTTATAGAAAATTTCATAACAGCTCTCCCTCCCATAGAATGACCTATCAATATAGGATGAATGATATGATAATAATTAATATATTTTAATATATCTTCTGATATAAGATCATAATCCATTTTTTCGGAAATAAAGCTTTTTCCGTGATTTCTAATATCTAACAAATGTACTTGATATGTTTGAGAAAATTTTTCTGCAAAAGAAATCCAATTGTCTCCACTTCCAAATAAACCATGAAAAACCAAAATAGGCATTCCTTTTCCTAAAATTCTAGAATGTAATATCATATTTGACTATTTTCATACGCTTTATAAATACGTTTTAAATAAGTTTGAATAGTATTTTCTAATCCCATATAAAGAGAATCACTAATTAAAGCCTGTCCTATAGATACTTCTACAATTGAAGGTATATTTTCAATTAAAAAAGAGATATTTTCTAAATTTAAATCATGTCCTGCGTTAACTGACAAATGATAATTGATAGCCTCTTTGGAGGTTATAATATAAGGATCAATACAATTCCATCTTTTATTAGCGTATCCTACAGCGAAGTTCCCTGTGTATAACTCTATCCGATCTGTTCCTGTACTAGCTGCATACGGAACTAATTTTGGATTTGGATCTAAGAAAATAGAAGTGCGAATTCCGTGATCCTTTAGTTTCTTAACGGTTTCAGTCAATAAATCTTGATAACGAATAGTATCCCACCCTGAATTTGAAGTAATAACATTATTTGAATCCGGCACCAATGTGACTTGATTAGGTATAATATCTAATACCAAATTCATAAACTTATTAATAGGTCTCCCTTCAATGTTTAATTCTGTTTTTACAATAGATTTCAAATCATAAACATCTTTATATGTAATATGTCTTTCATCAGGACGAGGATGAATAGTAATTCCATGTGCTCCATACTTTTGGACATCTTTTGCAATCTGTAAAAGATTTGGAATATTCCCTCCTCTTGCATTTCTTAATGTAGCTATTTTGTTTAAATTCACGCTTAATTTTATCATGTTAATGAGGTACGTTTGTAGTTACTTGTGTGACTTTTAAGTTAAATTCTTTAGCCGCTGTTAATAAATGATCAAAAACACTAGCTTGTATTTGTTCATATTTAATGGATTCAGAAGTATTTGTAAAACAATATAACTCTATAGGCAGACCATAAGGAGTAGGTTCTAGATGTCTAACCATTAATGTTTCCGATTGTGATATCCGTGGATGTTGATGTAAATACTCTAATGCATACTGACGGAAAAGTCCTATATTAGTTAATCTCCTCCCATTAATATCCAGACTAACATCAATATTATTTTCTTTATTAAAAATTTCTATTTCTTTTTGTTTTCTATGGATATAATTCTTAATTAAATAAAAATGTTGAAATTTTTCCAATTTAGCTGAATTACAGAAATGAAATGATTGGATATTAAATAAAATAGATCTTTTAATTCTGCGTATGTTTTTTTGACGCATGACTTCAAAATTTGTTACAGCCGTAGATATCAAATCATAAGTTGGGACGCTTGTAATCGTTTTATCAAAATTTTCTATTTTTGCAGAAGTTAAGTTAATTTCTCTTACTGTTCCTTCTATGCTGTATTTGTGTATTCCTATCCAATCTCCTACTTTAATCATTTTTGTCGAAGCCATTTGCACTCCGGATACAAATCCAAGTATGGTATCTCTAAAAACTAAGATAACAATAGCTGTTATAGCACCTAGACTAGTAATAACGGTAATAAGATCATTTTTTGTTAAAATAGCAATAATGACTAAAACGCAAAATATAACAGATACAATTTTTAATAATTGTGAAAAAGAACGTACAGCTATTGTTTGATGATTATTTTCACTGGTAGCAATTCTCATAATTGAATTAACTACTCGAATTAAAAATTGTAAAATAATCAGAACAAACAAAATGTCGAATATTTTTTCTAGATAGATGATAATCGTATGATAACTTTTAAAAAATGGCTTGATTAAAAGATATCCAATTGATAATGGGAAAAAATGAGCTAAACTGTCAAAAACTTTATTCTCATATAAGATATTATCCCAAATAAAATGAGTAGAATTGACGATTCTCCTTCCAATAAAACGAACTCCTCTATTGAATATCCATTCTAATATAATTAATAATATGCTGAATACAAGGATTTTACTAATTATAATAATAGTTATACTTCCCCATTTTTTGAGATCTAAATAATGGATGAATTCATAAAACCATTCATAATACTGAATATTGAATTTTCCTAATATTTCCATAATAATTTTTTACAAAACATAGATAAACTCTTCTATTATCACATTAACTTAGTATAAGTTATTTTCAATAATTTTATCCTTTAATTAGGATTTCATATTATTTTTTGTCTATATGATTCTTGGTAGATTGAAGAATATAATAGATATTGAATTTCGTTATAGAAATATAAAAAATTTTGATTCAATTTTTAAATTTAAAAATT